>DATCWN010000530.1:0-12411 GCA_036566285.1 Hanamia sp. | reverse complement strand
AAATGAGAGCCTTTGGTATAAGTAAGCCGCGAATCAAAAATACGGTTCACATTTGTGGTATCATCCACAAATACAGAACCGCCCGGTAATGAAGTAATGGAATTGATTTCATTTCTTCGTGTAGAGGTAACCGTTAGAGGATACTTATTTTCCATATCCATACTTGCCAGGTGCGTTGCAAAACCCTCATTCAGCCAGATATGCTGCCAACTTGCGCAGGTGATTTTATCGCCAAACCATTGATGCGCCAACTCATGCGCCATCAGGGTTTCATCGGGAGTTACAATGAATGTAGACGTCTGATGCTCTTCTCCTCCGCCCCAACCGAATTGCACGTGCCCGTATTTTTCTTTGATAAAAGGATAAGGACCAAAAATTTGGCTGAAATATTTTAAAGATTCCAAAACAAGCGGAGTTTTTGATTGGAATAAATCAAGACTTTCAGGGTAACAAAAGGTTTGCATTAATAAATTGACATTACCGATCTGTACATGATTTTCGAATTCGGCATAATTGGTTACCGCCATACACACGAGATAAGATGCAATAGGATAGCGATGTTTCCAATGAGTAATCTTATTGGCGCCGGAAATTGTTACACTTTGCCGTAAGCCATTTGACGCAGCAGTATATTCTGCAGGAGCTGTTATAAATACATCAATAGAATCCGCTTTATCATCCAACCCGTTTTTACAAGGCCACCAATCGCGGCTACCGTAAGGCTCACTCAATGTCCACATCACGGGGATGCCTACATGTAAAGTGTTTACAAACGACCCGAAACCCGCTTCTGGTGGAATACCTTGATAATACACGCTTACAGAGTCTAAGGCTCCCATATTTTTTACCGTTTTAAAATTTATTTTTAAAGAATTATTCTGCTGTGTATAGGATAATAAACTGTTATTCGCTTTCACACTATCCACATGCAAGGCATCCATTAAATCAAACGAAATAAAATCTGCGGCGGATGTAAATACGAAGTAAGAAGTGATTTTCCCCTTTATATACCGCACCGCAGGATCCGTTTCCCATTCGCATCTATAGTATTTTATATCAAAATTGGTGGAGGCCCTTGTTTCGTTTTTCGTGTATGCCCTCCTGTTATAGGTTTGGCCCTCAAATAGAGCTATGTTATTAATTTCAAAATTTTGGTGCGATTGTTGCCCATAACACACTGAATAAAAAGTTATTAAAATAAAACTAAATTTTTTCATACCTTTTCTTTAACGGCGAGTTAACGCAAAAGCTCTCTTTTTAAAGTTTCGATGATTATATTTGCAAACTTCCTTTGAAAATAACACAACAGTTCTTTTTTAAATAAATTCTTTTTTTACACAAAATAAAGATTCATTTATACGGCAGGCGTTTTAATAACGTGAAATAATTATTTGATCATGAAAAAATTCTTAATGAAAACTATTCAATCAAAGAGCTTATTAACGTTGATTATAATCTTTTTTATAATTGGCTTTAGCACTTCGGCAAAAAATTTTATTGGGTTTAATGGTAATTACCTCCTGGATTCTATTCCGGATAATTCCGTTACAACAAACATGTATCTGATTCAGAATCCGGATAGAGTTGTTTATCCAGACAATCTGAAAGAGCATCGTGAAGAGAGTAAAGAATATGTAAAACACTATAGTGAAAGAGAGCGTTCCTATATTATTCACATGTTCAAGAAAGGGAAAAAATATTTTTCCACAGCACTTGATATCTTCGACAAATACAAGGTGCCTTATGAGCTTCAAATGCTTCCCGCATTGGAATCTAATTTTACCGCTAATGCAGTTTCCTCTGCAGGAGCCGTTGGTTATTGGCAGTTCATGGGTGAGCTTGCCCGCGAATACGGCTTAAAGACCGGTGGTAAAAATGACGAACGTAAAAATTTCTTAAAATCTACCAATGCTGCCGCAAAGTTTTTTCGCGATCAGTTAGCATTTTTTAATAATGATATTTTATTAACCGTGGCTGCATTCAATTGCGGGCAGGGCCGTGTAAAAAGCGCTATCAAAAAAAGTAACGAGCAGAATGCAAATTATTGGGATATCAAAAATAATTTACCCGCTGAGACAAGAAGGTTTGTGATGAAATTTGTAGCGCTTAATGTAATTGCCCACAACTATGATAAGTTCCTCAACAAGAAATTAAATTTTGATGAACCGCATTTAATTGAGTTGGCCGCTACAGATTCTACAGTCCAGCCGGATTATTCCGTTTTGCGTAATTCATTGTAAAAACATTTGTGGCTTTAGGCTTTATCTTTGAACCCTTATGCCTAAAATAAATTACAACGACAGCATCAATTTTTTAGGGAAGCTTACTCCAAGAAGAGTTTGGAATGCTTCCAAAGTGCTTTCCAGTTACTATATAACCCGTTTACTAAATAAGCCTGTGCAATGGGGATTGCCTATTTCCATTTCATTTGAGCCTACTACTTCCTGCAATCTCAGATGCCCCGAATGCCCGAGCGGATTAAGGCAATTCACCCGCCCGACAGGTATGCTTGAAAAAGGTTTTTTTTCTAAAACCATTGATGATATTTACAAAGATTTGATCTATCTCATCTTTTATTTTCAGGGTGAGCCGTATTTAAATAAAAATTTTTTGGAGATGGTGAAATACGCTTCTTCAAAAGGAATTTATACAGCCACCTCTACAAATGCCCATTACCTTACAGATGAGGTAGCTAAAAAAACTATAGAAAGCGGACTAGACAGGCTCATCATTTCCATAGACGGAACTACGCAGGATGTGTATAAACAATATCGCAGGGGAGGCAATCTTGAGAAAGTAATTCAAGGCGCAAAGAATGTAGTAAAATGGAAGAAAGAATTAAAGAGCAGAACGCCGTTTATATTTTTTCAATTTTTGGTAGTAAAGCCAAATGAGCACCAGATAGAAGACATCAAAAGATTGGGTAAAGAGATAGGCGTGGATGAAGTACGTTTCAAAACGGCACAGGTGTATGATTATAAAAATGACCCCAATCATTTGATACCTGAAAATGAAAAATACAGCCGGTACAAAAAAGATAAAAAGGGAAATTATAAATCTAAAAATAAATTGGCCAACCATTGCTGGAAACTATGGCACGCCAACGTAATCACCTGGGACGGCATGGTAGTTCCCTGCTGTTTTGATAAGGATGCCAAACATCAATTGGGAGATTTGAAAAAGCAATCCTTTAAAGAGATATGGCATAATAAGGGGTATAAAAAATTTCGCCAGGATATTACCATCAGCAGAAAAAATATTGACATCTGCGCCAATTGCAGTGAAGGCAGGTCTGTCTGGAAAAGTTGAGATTAAGCCAACAACTTTGTATTTCATTGTTCATTACCTCTTTCACACATTAAAGAAGTTAATCCCTAATTTTGAAATATGGGTAACAGCTTCAACAATCATATCCGGCAAATATTGTTGCTGGCCGTAATTATTCTTATCGGATTTTTATTGTTGAAACATTTTTATATTTTCTTGCCGGGTATCCTGGGCGCCATCACTTTATACATTCTCAGCAGAAAAACATATTTTACCCTCATTGAAAAAAAGAAATGGAGACGCGGCTGGACGGCATTTCTCTACATATTTGGCTACCTCATTATTATCGGCCTTCCTGTTTACCTCGCGGTGGCATTGCTAATGCCGCGAATCGTAGAGCTTTTTAATAATCCTGTTCAGATAATGGTAGCGGTAAAAACTTTTTCTCAAAAAGTTATGGAGGCTACAGGAATAGAATTATACAATGGCCAGAGCCTGCAAAATGCCACGCAAAAAATTGCCGGAAGCCTTCCTTCATTTCTTACAGGAACTGCCAACTTTGTTACCAATTTATTACTCATGTTTTTCGTTTTGTATTACATGCTGATACATGGACGAAAAATGGAAAAGTACCTGAGCAATTTTATTCCTTTAAAAGAGAAAAACCTGGAAATACTGAGCCAGGAAACCAACCTGATGATTCGTGCCAATGCCATCGGAATTCCTTTGCTGGCCATCATTCAGGGACTGGTGGCCATGCTCGGATATTTTATTTTCGGGATTAAAGATTATGGGCTTTGGGGGTTTGTTACCGGTGTGGCTTCTTTAATCCCAATTGTGGGAACCGGTTTGATATGGGTGCCACTCACTGTTTTTTTGTTGGCTTCTGACCTTACTTTACCGGGCATCGGACTTGGTATTTATTCTGTGGCCATTCTTACTAATGTGGACTATGTGGCGCGAATTACCATACTCCGGAAAATCGGCGATGTACATCCGCTCATTACCATTTTTGGAGTGATAGTCGGCCTAAGTATGTTTGGCTTTCTGGGATTGGTTTTCGGGCCGTTATTGATCAGTTACTTTATAGTGCTGGTAAAAATTTACCGCAATGAATTTCATTCGCAACCAATGACGCCACTTCATCCTGATGAGGAACTGAAGGCTGATAGCTGAATGCTAAATGGGGAAGGTTGAATGCTGATAGCCTTTGCTAAATCCTTAAAAAAACGTTTTATTCATGGGCTGCTGCATCAAAGAATTTATTATGATGTAAATTGCCGCCTTATCATTTTTACCCCTATGAAAAAACAAATCTGCTTTCTCTTTCTATTTTTTTTTATAATTTCTCAAACTGTTTTAGCACAACCTAAATATGAATTCCGGGGCGTATGGATTGCCACCGTGGATAACATTGATTTCCCCTCTTCTAAAACATTAAGTACCGAAGCCCAGAAAGCTGAGTTCATCAGTTTGCTGGACATGCATAAACGCAATGGCATGAACGCAATTGTAATGCAGATTCGCCCTGCTGCAGATGCATTTTATCCTTCGGAATACGAACCCTGGAGCGAATGGCTAACGGGCAAACAAGGGAAGCCTCCTGTACCTTATTACGACCCTTTGGAGTTCATGATAACGGAGACGCATAAACGCGGAATGGAATTTCATGCCTGGATGAACCCTTACCGTGCCACACTCAACATTGGAAAATCATCTATTTCTCCAACACACATTACCAAACTTCATCCGGAATGGTTTATTGACTATGGCGGCAAAAGATATTTTGACCCGGGAAATAAAGAAGCACAGCAGTTTGTAGAAAATGTAGTGAAGGATGTGGTGAGTCGCTATGATGTGGATGCTATTCATTTCGATGATTATTTTTATCCATACCGTATTGCCGGAAAAGAATTTGGTGATTGGAAATCGTTTCAGAAATATGGTAAAGGAATGACCAGAGATGAATGGCGAAGGAGCAATGTGGATTCCATTATTGTAATGCTTGGCAGAATTATAAAACAGGAAAACCCATATTGCAAATTTGGCATCAGCCCTTTTGGAGTTTGGCGAAATATTGATAAAGACCCCGAAGGCAGCAATACCAAAGCGGGAGTAACGAATTATGATGACCTGTACGCGGACATTTTATTATGGCTGAAAATGAAATGGATTGATTATGTGGTGCCTCAGCTATATTGGGAATTCGGGCGAAAGCCTGTTGAATTTGAAATATTAAGTGAATGGTGGGCAGACCATGCTTACGGAAGACAAATGTATATTGGACATGGAATTTACCGGGCCACGGAACCTAAGTCGTATGCATGGCATAAAAAAAATGAATTGCCTAACCAGATACAAAGAATACGCGAATTCCCTGAGATACAGGGAAGCGTTTATTTCAGCAGCAAAACTTTCAGCAGCAATCCCAACGGATGGAGCGATACTTTGAGAAATAATTATTATAAATATCCGGCTATTGCACCTCCGATGTCATGGATTGATTCTATAAAACCGGAACCGCCCGTTCTATCATACGATAGTTCCAAACCTTCTTTTTATACCAGTTCCATTGATTTATATTTTCGCCAAGATGAAGCAAATGACATGATTAACCGTTTTGTTGTTTACCAGTTTGATGACTTGAAAAATAAGAATACAAACGACCCGAAAAATATAAAAGAGATTATTATTTCCGGAAATAATTTTTACCAGTTTGATCTCTTAAAGATTCCGGCAAGCCAAAATAAAATAGTAATAGCAGCTACCAATTTAACCAGCACAAATAATGAAAGCGGCCTGAGCCGTTATATTTACCTGGAAAGAAGAGGCAATGGCTGGCAGGTAGTTTCGCAGCGCGACAATCAATAACACACCTTTCCATTAAAAAACAAACCCCTTTTTAAAAAATAAGAAGGGGTTTGTTTTAATAAAAATTAATAATTGAATTCCTATAAATCAGCAGTCTTTAATTGCTTCGGAATCTTTATTTCAAAATTCATATCCGTATTATTTCTCCTGACTTTTACAGAAACATTTTCTTTGTTTTTAGAGCGCATTAATTGAGACCTTACTTCATTTACATTTCCTACTTTCTCACCATTCAATTCTGTGATGGTATCATCTTTTTTTAATCCTGCTTTTTCAGCAGCGGAGCCTGTTTCCACATTTAAAATTTTAACTCCATTGCCATCCTCTGTATCTTTTATTTTTACTCCAAGCTTAGGCTGGTTATCACTATAGAACTGGTTATCACTATAGAAATTAAAATTCCTGTCATTAAAACTGCCTGATCGGGGAAGGAGTGGGAGTACAAAATTACCCCTCTTCAGAGAATCCAGATTAAAAGAATACGCGGTTGCAAAATCATTCGTTTTACCCAACACCGCTTTTGTGTTTTTCTTTTTACCATCACGCAGATAATTAATTTTTACTTCATCGCCGGGTTTGTAAGTTTTTACTATTTCCGCCAGGGCGTCCGGTGAAGCAATTTTTTTATCGCCAAATTGTGTGATGATATCATTTTCTTTCAGTCCGGCTTTTTCTGCGCTACTTCCTTTTGTAATGCTTTTAATCAAAACGCCTTTATCAGACTTCTCGGAGAGCACTCCCAAAAAAGTTCTTGGAGAGTTACTGTTTAAATTAAAATTCATTTCAGGCCTGAACATAAAATTATCCCTGTTACCTGTTATCCGTTTTCTCTTGATGATTTTCACATCGCCTTTGTAATCGGATAGTGGCTGGCCATTGACAGTAACCTCATTGCTATCAATTTCGATAATGGTTTTGGTGGTATTGTTTCCATCTGTACGGATAATAATTTCTTCACTTTTAGTGATTGGCTTTTTTTCTGTTTGGGAAAACCCGGTGATGCTAAGAAGCAAGCCACAAAATGCAATCATACCTGGAAAAAATATTCTTTTCATTTTAATTGATTTTGATGTACGAATTATTTAGTACTTCAAAGCTAATCTCTTTTGTTTAGAATACGAAAACATTCGGATATAAAATAAATTTTCTTTAACAAAATAAATTCTGTTACAAAAAATGAAAAAAATGCTAAAAATCCGGGGGAGAATATTTGTTTATAACAGAGCTTATTTTTGATACTTTTTGTCCCTAATACTTTTCATTCAACAATAATCATTCAACCACAAATCTTTACTTCTTCTTCATATCGAATAATTCATTTTTAGGAACCACTTTCACTTTGTCCTTATTCTTCAATGTTTTTGAAACCACATCATAAGGCCCGGTAACTACCTCATCACCTTCTTTCAGTCCGGATACCACTTCTATGTTGTTGATATCCTGGATGCTGGTTTTTACAATCTGTTTTCTCACGGTGCCATCGGCCATCACCACAAAGACTACTTCATCTAAATCATTGTCATTCGAATTATTATTCGCTACCTCCGCATCATTGCTGTTGGCATCTTTGGCAATGGCTTTACCGTTTCCGGTAGAATCATTTTTTTCCCGTGTAGTAACCGCATTAATAGGGATGGATAAAACATTTACATGAGTCTTCGTCTGTATGTCGGCGCTGGCGCTCATTCCCGGCCTGAAAGGAAAATTTTTCTTTTTGGTAGGGTCAATTAAATCTTTATAAGAATCCGGATTAAGGCGAATGTAAACTTTGTAATTGGTAACGTCTGTAGTGGTAGTTGCCAAAGCATTTTGCGACGCCGCGCCGGTATTGCTGCTGGCAATTTGTGTTACCACCCCTTTAAATTTCCTGTTATTAAATGCGTCCACTTCAATGCTTGCACTGTCACCAAGGTGTACTTTTGGAATATCGTTTTCACCAACATCCACCCTTATTTCTATCTTGCTCATGTCGGCAATACGCATCATTTCCGTACCCGCCATCATGGAGCTTCCTACTACTCTTTCACCTTTTTTTACATTTAATAAAGAAATGACTCCGCTCATCGGAGCTTCTAAAGTGGCACGGCTAATATCTTTATTTGCCTTTGCTAACCCCGCTTTTGCGCTTTGCACGCTGGCCTGGCTTCCTCTGATTCCCTGGCGTGCAGCATTCAAGTTTGCAATGGCAGTTTTGTACGCGGCATCCGCCGTATTAAATTCGTTTCTTGAAATCACCTTCTCATCAAACAATTGTTTCTGCATATCATACGTCTTTTTCGCCTGGTCAAGTTGCGCCTGCAAGGCGGCCAATGATGCTGAAGCATTGGCAACCTGCGCCTGCTGCTGATTTACAATTGCTGCTGCCTGGTCTCTTTGGGTAGCATAAATATCGCCGTAAATTCTTGCAAGCACCTGGCCTTTTCTTACGCTGTCGCCTTCTTCCACATTGAGTTCTACAATTTCACCGGAAATATCCGGGCTTAATTTTACTTCTACTTCCGGATAAATTTTGCCACTTGCATTTACAGTTTCCACAATAGTTGTTCTTACCACTTTTTGAGAAGTAACTTTTATGCCTTCATCTTTGCCAAGCACACCAGCTTTCTTTAGTACTATCAATAGAACAATTAATATTGCCAGCGAGATAATAATCCATTTTAATTTTTTATTCATAAGGCCTCCCCAACCCCTCTCTTTGGAGGGGCTTGTGTTTAAATTGTTTTAAAAAATTGTTTTTTATTCAACTCAAAAAGTTTTAGACTTTGCAAAGCCTCCCTCTGAGGGATTTAGGGGACTATAATTTCAATCCCTGTCCTTTATAAAACTCCAGTACTTTCATTTTAAACACGTAGTCAAACTGGTTTAAAACGTACTGAAGCTTTGCCTTAAATAAATTATTCTGATTGGTTACTAACTCCAGCGTTCCCATCATTCCCACATTATATCTTATTACAGAAAAGTCATAGCTTTTTTGGGCAGATTGTACTGCCTTCAAAGAAGAGGTAAATTTTTCCATAGCAACAATGGCCGCGTTGTAAGCCTGGTAAATATTTTGTTTCAATGTTTGATTGTCCAAATCTTTTTGATATTCAAGTGTCCTGATATTTAGTTTTGACCTTTGATAATTGGCTTTGCCCTGCCAGCCATTGAAAATAGGAACAGAAAGAGAGATACCGATTTGCTGGCCGAAATTATTGCTGAACTGAGTGCCCAAAGGGTCGGAGGTAATGTAGCCATTTTTGCCGCCATTAGTAAACAACGGCCTTTGTACATCTATAAATCCACCCGAACCATCCGAAACTACCAAACCGCTTGGCGCATATCCACTTAAAACTTGTGCGTAAGTGGGTGTACGAAAATATCCGTAATTGGTACCAAGGCCCCCGAAAGCGGAAATAGTGGGGTATAAAGCGCCCTTTGCCGCCAATGAATTTCTTTCAGCCGCCTTCAAATTAAAATCATTCATCTTCTGCTGGGGAAGGTTTGCTAACGCCAATGCATAAACGCTTTCCGGTTGCAGTTCGCCTATCGGTTCCAAAGGTATTTTGTCAACAGGCGGTTCCTCTATTTCAAAAGGCGCCGCAGCATCAAGATTCATGTAAGCTTTCAAAACATATTTTGCCTGTGTTACATTTCCTATTGCAGTAATTAAATTGGAACTGTCATTGGCAAGCTGCGCTTCCAGCTCCACCGCGTTCAGTTCTGGTAAGGCTCCGGCGTTTACCTGTTTTTTCACAATGTCCAACTGGGAAACAGATTGCTTCACCTGCACGTCGGCAATGCTTTGTTGCTCACGCGCCAGAAGTACCTGTAGGTAAGAGTTGGCAACGGTCAAAGCAATATCATCTTTCAATTTATCAGTAGCGGCTTTAGCGGCTTCCACTGACCATTGATTGGCAAGAACCGTATTTTTTTTAGAAAACCAGTTAAAGATTTCTACACTGCTTTGAAAATTCAGCCCGATGGAAAAGTAGTTTTGATTTTCTAAAATGCCGGTAGAAGGATTTTGCGATTTACCAAACCGGTAACCATCATTATTACTGAAATTGGCAGTAGGTATTTGGGAAAGCTTGCTTTGCTTATAAGTAATACCCGCCAGGTCAGCCTGTATGGCGCTTTGCTTTATAGAAATATTATTCTCCATGGCGTATTGCACGCATTTTTGCAGGCTCCATTTTTCCTGCGCATGAGCCGTCAATACTAAAAAGAGTAAAGGGATACAAAGTAATTTTTTACCACACATAAAACAAAAATAATGATTTGAATGATTAATAGGCCAGTGTTGGGATAAATGGTAAATAGATAATTTAGAAAGTATTTTTTTACCATATTGATATGGAGAAATTATTGGCTTACCTGAAGAAGAAAAAATTATTGCAATACCCGTAAAAACCCGCTGTGTGCGGGTTTTTAAATTACGTTGATAAAATTCTCATCATCCTCTATGGGGAAAATAATCAAGTCCCAATATTTAAAACAGAAGCTCTTATTCTTTCATTTCAAACTCAGGATTGCCACATTGCCATAGTAGAAACGCATTCTCCATTGCTGTTTCAGCCATCTGTTCTTTCACAGTACTTCCTCCAAAATGGCCACCCTTATAATTTACAAATAACAAAGTTGGAGTAGTTGATTTGTTGGCGGACTGCATAGCTGCGGCAAATTTGCCTGGCTCCCAACTGGTAACTCTTGGGTCGTTAAAGCCTGTAGTGATAAGCATTGCAGGATATGAAATGCCTGGTTTAATATGATGCATCGCATCCATTTGCAACAGGCCTGCGAATTCCAATGAATCTTTTGTGGTACCAAACTCCGGAATATTTACTGGTCCATTAGGTGAAGTCTCTTGTCGTAAAGGGTTAAGGCATCCCACTTTTGGAATGGCTACTTTATAAAGATCAGGCCGCTCTGTAATGGCTCTCCCAATTAAAATGCCGCCCGCACTGGCGCTTGAACACCCTAATTTTTGACTGGAGGTAAATTTATTATTAATTAAATATTCCGCGCATGCATTAAAATCTTTCCAGGTATTTTGTTTTGTATTTTTAAAACCGGAAGTATGCCAGGCATCTCCTTTTTCTCCACCACCCCGCACATGCGCCCATGCATAAACCACACCACGGTTAAGTAAGGGTAATTTTCGTTCATCAAATACAGGAGGAATAGATATTCCATAAGCACCATAGCCTTCCAATAAACAAATATTGGAGCCATCATTTTTAAATTTTGTTTTATCATAAATAATGCTGAGAGGAACCATGGTGCCATCATACGAAGCCACTTCTATTTCATGCGCTTCAAGGTTTTTCATGCCCGGGTAATTGGCAGGTACATAAAAAGGCCCCTTTGAGAAACTGTTATTTTCCAAATTGTATTCGTAAAAATTAAACGGCTCGGTCCATCTTGTATTAAGAACCGCACTTTCATTGGTAGAAGCGCTATACGGTAAAATTAAAATGGTTCCCTGCACCGGAATTCTTATTTCATTCAGTTGGCCTGTAGCAAAATCATACCTCAGGTTTTTATTTTCCACCCCATTTTTAATCATCCGGATGATAAGGTAATCTTTCGCTTCAATGATGTCAGTAATTGTCCAGTCATTACCCCCTGCTGCTATTTCAGTGGCATTGGTAAAATCTGGATTGGGAAGCGACACTTTAATTACGCGTGCATTATTATTACCTTTTGTAGTGAGGCAATAAACGGCATCACCCTGACCAATAATGGATTTTATTTCATCATTATTTTTACTAAAAACTTTCCATTCAATTTTATTTTGGGTTAAAGAAGTTACAGGCGCATAGAATAAATCCAGATTCCTATTCACATTCCCTTTTTGCGCCAGCATAAAATTAGCGTTTGTGAAAAAATTAATGAAAGGGTAATCTGAAGAATCAATACCTAATTCAGGATACTTTGAACGGCTCAAAAGCTCTTTATCTGAAGACACATCTGTTCCAATTTGATGAAGCATAAACTTGGTATTCATCGTGTTTTGAAAATCATGTACATCATCATTTTTCTTTTTTATGTAAATGATTTCATTATTGGCGCCGGGAAGAAAATTGCCATTGGAAAATTTTAATTCCTCATTCAATAGCTTTCCGCTTGTAAGGTCCATAATTCTAATGTTGGATATTTCTTTACCTACTTCGCTCAAATTCAACATGATATATTTACCGTCTTTACTTACATCGAAATCTACGTTCATCACTTTTCCTTTTATATAATTCAGGGGATCAAAAAGTAAATGGTCGTTTTGTGTAGATTTTT
>DATCWN010000452.1:0-5208 GCA_036566285.1 Hanamia sp. | reverse complement strand
CTATCGGAGGAAAGTGGCGTGGAGGGAAAACCATAATCAGGCAAAGAGACATACAACTGACTGGTGGAGTTTTGCCTGTAATCCACGCCTGCAAGGAACTCTATGTTTTTACTCAAATATAAATTGGTATAAAGCTCCAGGAAATTCGAGGAACCATTATATTTCCCTCTTTGGTAATTGGAGAAGAATCCGCCAACAGATGTGGAATCATCTGTAAAATTCCTATTGTAACGATTATAGTTGTACTGCAGCCTGATAAAACCATTGCTTACTTTATAATCCATAGAAATTCCTGCAATGGTGTTGTCGTTGTGATAGGTGTAATCTTTATCATCTGCAAATGCGCCTGCATCAATATCAGCGCGATTGTTATTGTATTTGCCAAACAAACGAACGGATGTTTTTTTAAAAGGTGTGAAACCATAATTCAACTGAAGCACATCCTGGTTGAAACCGTCTTTGTCAAAATTATTTTTTCCGGTGGAATCATAGGCGGACGAAAATCCTTTACTTTTTATTTTGTTGTAAGAAACAAAATACGTTTGTCCATTACCGTTAGACCCACTGATGGAAACAGCCCCTTTATAAGTTTCATAACTCCCTGCAGAAAGATTTACATTCAAATTGAAAGGCTTTTTTTCTCCCTTTTTACTGATGATATTAATGACTCCGGCAACTGCATCCGAGCCATACAAAGTAGATTGGGAGCCTTTTACCACTTCAATTTTTTCTATATTATCCAATGCAAAATTATTGAGGTCAAATTCATTCCCTATACCCGAAGCATCGTACAATGGAATGCCATCCAATAAAATTAAAGTGTTGGAAGAGGATGCGCCGCGGGTATAAATGGTTTGATTAGTGCCCAGGTTATTTTCAGCGCCATTAATGGTGATTCCGGGCAATTGATTGAGAACTTCTGATAAAGATTTTCCAAAACTCTTTTGCAATTGTTCCTGTGTAATAACGCTCACCACTTTTCCCGTCTCACTTTGTTTGATGGGTGATTTAGTAGCCGTAACAATAACTTCATTAAGGGTTTTTACGGAGTCTTGCGAATAGCCGGTTACAGAGGCCAACAATAAAATTGCGCAGATGATTTTACATTTCATTTTTTGAAACAGTTTTACATTTTTTAAAAAAGGGAAACAGTAGAAATATAAAATGCACGTAGCCACTTTACATCTCTGCTTTTCTCCCGAAAGCATTGAATGAATTATAAGTGGCAGGTCTTCTGGCTTAATGTTTACTTCGACCTTCCCGTCCCGAAAGCATTCAGAACAGTGGTGTGAGAGAAGTTACCTTATCTTTCTTAAAAGAAGTACAAGGCCATTTTACAGCTACGGGGATAGCTCCGGAATTGAACCGGATTCCCTTTTAATTCGTCCCGATAGTTATCGGGATTAGAAACCAATTATGCGGCAAAAGTAGCGGCAAAAAAATTGAAAATCAAAAACTAATTTTTATATTTTAAAAAGTGTTGAAGCCATCTTGTGGAACAAGAATCTGTTCTTCAAAACCAGCCAGGCACTAATTGATTTTATTATTTTTTATTAAATCTAAAAGCAATGCCTGCGTAAAAATTTCTTCCGGGTGCTACGTTGTAATAGCGGCCACCAAAGGCATTGATATCATTTCCTAAACTATATTTTTCATCAAAAATATTTTGAGCGCCGGTAAATAATTCCAATTGTATTTCTTTTGACAAAAGAGTTTTATAACCAACTTTCAATCCCAGTAAATTATAAGGATCTGCATAAGCGCTATTAGCATCATTTAACGCGATGCGTCCGCTGTAAAAAAAAGTAGTGTTGGCATACAAGCCAATTTTAGTGTTTATATCAAAGCCTGCGGCTACCGTTTGCGCAGCCACTCCGGGCAATTTATTTCCGGAGTAATCATTGTCTGTTTGCTTATAATCGTCGTAATGAAAATTATTCCAGGTATGGCTTATGTACGCAAAGCCATAATTAAAAAATTGTCTTTCATTGTTGATCAATTCGTAAGATACATAACTCTCCAGGCCATCCTGATTTGCCGATCCGGCATTGTCAAAATAATCTCCTCCGCTTGCATCACGTTTCTGTACTATCGCGTTTTTTAAGCGATAAAAAAAGGCATTGATGTCAACGTATAATTTATTCCGTAAAAAGTTTCCTTTGGTTCCGGCTTCATAATTTACGCCACTTTCCGCCTGCAGCGTAGTATTAAAAATATCAGTGGAAGGCAATACTTCAGCAGTGGTAGGCGCCGAGAAACCTCTTGCCACACTTCCGTAAACAGAAAAGGTATTGTTGATCTTTTTTAATACCGCAACACGTGGGGCTATCTCATTCTTAAAATTCCTTTTTTCACTTTCGGCAGGAGTAGTAGAAAATCTTTTGAAATCAAGATTTGATTGATTGATACTGGCTCCTAAAGTGAGTGACCATCCACCGGGAAAATCAGCATTGGCCTGTGTAAAAGCGAAACCTTGTTGATTGTAAATCTCATCATCGGTTTGCATGGAACCTACTTCGCCACTGATATTATTATACACTCTGAGGGTGTTGAAACTTTGCTGGTATTCGGCCCCGGCATTGAGTGTAAATAATATTTTATCTAAATTTTTAGTGTAATTAAAAACGGTTCTCCCTCCAAAATGTGGCTCGGAGGTTCTTGAATAATTACGAAAGTTGGGGTTCCTGTTTTGTGAATAAGCTCCATAAATGGAAGTGCTGTTTTTCCAATTTGTGCTAAGTGTTTGGTCCAATGAAAAGCCTGCTAAAAAAGTTTTTAAATAAAATGCGGCTTTTGCTTCATCAGCAGAAGGAGACATCCCGGCATGTGGCCTTGCTGATTTTGCATTTGCATCATATTCTGCCTTTGTAAGCGCTCCGGGTGTTTGATAATACATATCGCCATACAGAAAATGCGATTGTATCAAAGTCTTTTCACTTTTTTTCATCACGGCATCCCAGCTAAAAACATCACGTCGCATAGCGGTATGATCTCTGTAGCCATCACTGGTTTGATGTTGATAGTTAATCGTGTTTTGTGCTTCTTCTTTTCCAAACCTCAAATTGATGTTAAGGTTATTTAAGTTATTGCTTCCTGTATTATAAAACAGTGAAGCGCCCGGATGAAATTCTTTCGGATTATTTTTTATCAATAACACACCACCTGTTCCCGCGCCGTACAAACTCCCTGCTGGGCCTTTTATAACTTCTATAGATTGAAAATTGTAAAAGCCAAGTTGATTCAGAAAAGTATTGCCTCCCGGATCGGTGTAGGGAATGCCATCATAATACACTTTTACATTCCTGACGCCGAAGGGTGAACGAAGTGAACTACCGCGGATGCTTAGACGATAACTTCCGGGCGAGCGCTCATCCATTCTTACCCCCGGTTTTGCGTTCATAGATTCGATGATGCCGGTGTTGTTATAACGGTTTAAATCTCTGGTGGTAACCAAATTAATCGCGGCCGGTACATCAATGAGCTTCCTGTTATTTTCATAAGCGTTTACAATGATGTTCTCAAGCGTTTCTGTAGAATCAGGCTGAAAGTCGGTTTGAGCGCTTGCGGAAAATGAAATGGGAAATAGTAATAAGAATATCTTCTTCATCTGTCAATGTTATTGCATGCAGAATTAACGAATGGTTTTGTGCATGCCGGTTATTATTTTGATTTAAAAAGTGGGGATGAATGCAAAAGTAATTGTAATACTTTTACTTTTTTGTAATAAAGCAGAAGATATTTGATTCTTTCCTGAAATAATTATGTCTATGCTTTAAAGTAACACAAAAATAAATCGAAGGTTGCACAAAAAAATAATACCGATATGAATGCCAAAGAAATTTCCAATATCATAAATGAATTAGGCGAAGACCGCGAAGATTATTTCAATGCTGTGGCGCCACCCATTATTCAGACCAGCAATTTTGCCTTTAACAAAGTAAGAGATTTTAGAAAAGCGCTTGAAGATGAATCTGCAAATTTTATTTACAGCCGGGCTACCAATCCAACATTAAAAATTTTATCAAAAAAAATGGCTGCATTGGATGGAGCTGAAGATTGCCTTGTTTTCAATAGTGGCGCCAGTGCGGTTTTTACTTCTGTACTGGCCAATGTAAAAAGCGGGGATCATATTGTTTCTGTAGAAAAACCTTATACCTGGGCACAGAAACTATTCAAAATAATTTTGCCCCGGTTTCATATAACTACAACGTTTGTAGATGGAAGAAAAATTGAAAATTTTGAAAAGGCTATTCAACCAAATACAACGGTTATTTATTTGGAAACGCCCAATAGCTGGAGCTTTTATTTGCAGGATTTAGAGGCCGTTGCAAAACTTGCGAAATCAAAAAACATCATTACTATTTGCGACAATAGTTATTGCACGCCCCTGTATCAAAGACCCATAGAATATGGAATTGACCTGGTTTTGCAAAGCGCCACCAAATATATTAACGGCCATAGCGATGTAGTCGCAGGCGTACTTTGCGGAAGTAAAAAAATGATTGAAAAAATATTCCGCAGTGAATATATGAATATGGGAATCGGTACCACTCCTTTCAATGCGTGGCTGCTTATCCGTGGTTTGCGTACACTACCCGTAAGAATGGAAAGGGTTTCGGCAACCACAAAAAAGGTAGTAGCTTATTTGAAAAAATGTAAAAAAGTGGAAGAAATTTTTTTCCCTTTTGATGAGGATTTTTGCCAATACCAACTGGCCAAAAAACAAATGAGTGGTGCGGGCGGATTGTTTTCTTTTATCATAAAAGCGACAAACATAAAGGAGATAGAAAAATTTTGTGAAAGCCTGCAACACATTTTAATGGCGGTAAGCTGGGGCGGGCACGAATCATTGATTATTCCCGGCATTTCCTCCATAAAGGAAAATGAGTTTGACGCGAATAATAAAAATCATCGCATGTTGAGAATGTACGTAGGCCTGGAAGATGCCGAGTATATTATTGAGGATTTGGAAAGGGGATTTGCGGGGATGAAAGTGAAATAAGGATAAAAGGATAAAAAATAAGAAAACGAAAATTTGTTTAAGTTATCGTGCCGTCATTGAACAGGGAATCGTGTGATTCCTAAAATTTCCCCCGCCAAGGATACCCACCATGTAATTAATTCCATTTGTTAAAGACTTTTAAAACCTATTTATGCTCTGGTGCCAGTTTTTTCTTTCGTAAAAAGCTAATAATTTCTCCATATCAA
>DATCWN010000431.1:0-18844 GCA_036566285.1 Hanamia sp. | reverse complement strand
ACGAATGTGCGCTGTTGCATTTTGGGCATTAGCGCTTTCATAATTTTTTATGATAGTCTCATTTTGTTCTTTCAAATTATTAATGAGAGGCGTAGCTGTAGTCAGGACATTATCATTAAAAAAGAAGATTTCGGGTAAAAGGATTTTATTCTCTATGATACTGGTTGCGTAGCCTTCAGTAATATTATTGGAAGCTTTTTCACCAGAGTTATAAAATTTCTCATTGGTAACTTTCGAAAAGTCGCCTGAATTATCTTCACTGGTAACATTATTCGTAAGCTTTTTTCTATCGCCGGAATAAAATGGTTCACTTGCGGAAGTAATATTCTTTATGTTATTTTCTTTCTTAAAATTGTTGGTGGTTGTTTTACCAGTTGCAATGGGAGAATATTTTGAAGTCAATTCATTTATGGAATTACCTTTTGCATCTCCGGTATTAGGATTCACATTGTCAACCCTTAAATTTTTCTTTTTTTCATTAATAATAACCGGGCCAAGTTTAGTTGAGGCCAATTCATTTTTAGAAGCTACTTTAGATTCCGTTTTTTCTATCTGATCAAGGCCAACGGTTTGTTTTGGTGTATTATTTAAATGACCTATTCCAATCAGGGTGAATAAAAAAATCAATCCCATAGCAATTGAAGGCCATCTACTTCCTGGATGCAAATCATTGTAAATGCCATGCCATACTTTTCTGGAGGGAACAATATAAAACTGATCAGCCTGATCTTTTAAAGATTGTTCAAAATTCGTCATATCAAATCTTCTTTCCATCGTTCAACGTTCAGTGTTTGGTAAAGAGATATTTTATTATCATAAAACAGTTATTTAGATCCTGAAACCATCCTTACATTCTCTCTCGGCTTTTGCAATATTCTCTTCTTTAACAAAATCTCTTCAAGCAATCCACGCGCCCTGGTATATTGCGACCTGCTCGTGCTTTCTTCAATATCTAAAATAGATCCAATCTCCTTATGTGAAAATCCTTCAATAGCATATAAGTTCAAAACCGTTCTGTACCCCATTGGCAGCAACCTTATGCACTCCACTACCTGTTTTGCCTGTAACATCGATGGGATGTTATTCTCGTTGATGTGAACCCCCGATGCATGGATAAGGTCAACACTTTCAGAGAACTTTTTATTCTTTTTCAAAATATTGATACAAGTATGTACAATAATCTTTCGTATCCACCCCTCTAATGCCCCCGTATTCCGGAACTGATGAATCTGGGCATATACTTTCATGAAACCTTCCTGTAGCATATCTTCCGCATCTTCACGGTTTCGGGCGTACCGGTAACAAACCCCAAGCATCCGCGGGCTAAAACGATTATATAAAGCCTCCTGTGCGGTGGCAAGGTTATCCAGACAGCCTTGAAGCATTATCTCTTCTGTCATAAATATTTGCTTGGTTTAACCCTACTAAGATAGGACAAATTTTTACCAAAATAGCTGCATTCTCCCAAAGAATTAATAAATAAATCGCTTTTCGGAGATTATTTTTGATGAGCTTTATTTAACGTGATTTGCAGATTATTTTTTCTTTAAACTGTCTGCGGGATAGGTGGTTTCCATTTCTTTAAGCGAAGCATTGATCCAATTCTCAACGATTATTTTTTGGACAGGGCTTAAAACAGCATCCCGGTGTATCATGGTGTAGGAGCGCAAAGGCATATCTCCTGATTTTATTTCCTTGCTGATCTCTTTCAATTTCTTATAACGGCGCCTTGCTGCGTAAGATGAGAACTCTGAAAAATTCAAATGACGTTTCCCCTCATTAATGTGATCATTCATAAACCACATAACGGGCTGCACCTGCCAATACCAGGGGTAATAAGTATTGTTGCTGTGGCAATCATAACACGAGACTTTTAGAATCTGATGCACCTCATCTGGTATGTGGTATTTAGCAGTGATATCGTTCGCACCGATTTCTTCAGAGACATTTTTGGCAGGCCTTATAAATTGTATGCCCACAAAAACACTCAATAAAATAACCAGCACAATTCTTAATACTTTTCTCATACAGAATTTGATACATTCTTATTTGGTTATTAAAACTTCGCCCGTCATTTCTTTCGGGATGGGTATATCCATTAAAGTTAAAAGAGTAGGCGCCACATCCCCAAGCTTTCCAGGCTTTAAATTTCCTTTCCAATTTTTATCAATAATAAAATAAGGGACCAGGTTTTTCGTGTGAGCAGTATTGGGTGTCCCATCTTCATTTTTCATATAATCTGCATTACCATGGTCGGCGGTAAGAAAGATGGCATAATTATTTTCCAAGGCGGCGGATACAATTTCTTTCACACATTTATCTACCGTTTCCACAGCTTTAACCACTGCTTCCCAAACCCCGGTATGCCCCACCATATCAGCATTTGCAAAGTTCAGGCAAATAAAATCTGCAGATTGATTTTTTATTTCAGGAAGCAATGCTTCCGTTACTTCATTAGCGCTCATTTCCGGTTGAAGATCATAAGTGGCCACTTTAGGCGAAGGGATCATAATCCTTTTCTCACCTTCAAAAGGCACTTCTCTTCCACCGCTGAAAAAGAAAGTGACATGGGGATACTTTTCAGTTTCAGCAATACGGATCTGTGTTTTATGAGCATCCGCCAACACTTCGCCCAGTGTATTTTTCAAATCGTCTTTTTCAAAAATAACATGGATATTGTTGAACTTATGATCATAGCGGGTCATGGTTGTATAATCTAAGGTCAACGGTTTCATATCATATTCCGGAAACGAAGCCTGAGTAAGCACTTCCGTAATTTCCCTACACCTGTCTGTCCTGAAATTAAAACAGATTACGGCATCTCCATCTTTTATCTCTGACCCCGGTGTGGCCGAATTTATAATAGGTAATAAAAATTCATCAGTAACATTTTGTTCATAAGAACTGACAATGGCAGAAAAAATATCAGCAGTTATTTTTCCTGTTCTGTGCACCAATGCATCATAAGCAAGCTTCACCCGCGCCCATCTTTTATCACGGTCCATAGCATAATAACGGCCGGTAATAGTTGCTATTTTTCCGGTAGTATTTTCAAGATGCTGTTGCAGGTCTTTTAGAAAATGAATACCGCTTTTAGGATCAGTATCACGGCCATCCATAAACGCATGAATATATACATTTTCGAGGCCATGTTTTTTACAAATAGAAGTAAGTGCTTTCAAATGATTAATGTGTGAGTGGACACCGCCATTGCTCACCAATCCCATTAAGTGTAACGGTTTATTATTTTCTTTCGCATAATTAATACTGCTAAGAAGAGTTGGATTCTTTTCAAATTCGCCATTTTCAATAGCCACGTTAATCCGCTCCAGTTCCTGGTAAACAATGCGGCCGGCACCCAGGTTTAAATGCCCTACTTCACTGTTTCCCATCTGCCCCTCGGGCAGTCCCACGGCTCTTCCGCAAGTAATCAGCGTACTATGCGGATATTTGTCATAAAGTGAACTTACAAAAGGAGTGTTTGCATTTTGAATCGCATCGCTTTCTTTGCTCTTACCAAGACCCCATCCATCCATAATTACCAGAATAACTTTTTTTGTTTCCATTTTTCAAAGCTAATTATTAGCTTTAACATGTGAAGAGATAATTATAATTTTTAGTCATTTTTTTATCCTTGGCATACTTTTAGTAAAATAATAAGAGAACCTTTCCAATATCAATTACTATGAAAAAACTTATACTTTTTGTAATGATTGCCGGTTTATTTTCATCTTTTACGGCCATATCCTTCACTGAAATTTTAAACGCTATTAAATCAGGAGATGCAAAGGAGGTTGCCAAATATTTTGACAACACAGTTGAAATTACTATTTCCGAAAAAAGTAATTCTTATAGCAAAAGCCAGGCTCAATTGGTCTTGCACGACTTCTTTAAATCAAACAGTGTCAAAAATTTTGAGGTCATTCATAAAAGTGAAAATGCCTCTTCACAATATTGCATAGGCAATTTGATCACTAACAACGGATTGTTTCGTACAACCATTTACATGAAACAAAAAGGAGATAAGCAAGTGGTGCAGGAAATAAGATTTGAAAAGTAATACTAAAATTTAGTCAGTATTTTTTATTGGGATTCCGTGAAGTATGAAACACAGAGACTATTCGAACAATTTTATTCCTTTCATTGATTTTAAAAATAATGAGAAACGGAAAAGTAGCTACCCTTGTTTGCCTGTAGTTTTTATATTTGATTGGATACCTATCAGGGTCTTGCTCAATTTCTAAAATTGTTTTCGTTACCTCCTTTACAAATCGATCTCCCAAACCTTTTGAGCGTTCTTCATACCACTTCCAGGAAACGAGTACTTCTTTTTGTGCTTTTGAGGATAATAAAGAAGAATAGGTTATACTATTTTTCATTTCCTTTTGACCGAATTTTTTCAATTGATTTTTCCAGTTGTTTTATAGTAAATCCTTTATCCTTTCCCATTTCCAAATCATTATAGCGCCTGTCCAGTTCCTCAACAAATTGTTTATCTTTCCACCATTCATTTATTTCTACGATTTCATTTTCAAGCAAATCATAAATGGCATTTAGTTTTTTATCACTCGCAAGCCGGATGTAATCATATAATTTATGACGAATAGCTGTGGAATCCATTTTGTATACTTTTTTTTAATAATTATCTCATGCAATTTAATAGTTTTTTTATCAAGGTATTACTGCCTGGATTGACAATCTTTTTCTAACCGGAGTTTGTTTTTTGATTATAACCCGTTGTCGTTTTATATTTTTGTTCTATGATTCAAACAAAAAATTATCAACATCAATTTGAAGAACTAATTTCAAACGCTATAAAAGAAGATTTGGGAGATGGCGATCATTCTACACTTGCGGTTATAGATCCACATGTAAAAGGAAAAGCCATTTTAAAAATAAAAGATGAAGGCATTTTAGCAGGCGTAGAGGTTGCCCAAAAAATATTTTCTTTTGTAGAGCCAACTTCTGTCTTAATAAAATTAAAACATGATGGAGATGAAATGCATTTTGGAGAAACAGCTTTTGAAGTGGAAGCCAAAATTGATACCATCTTAACCTGCGAAAGACTGGTACTTAATTGCATGCAGAGAATGAGCGGTATTGCCACTCTTACAAAAGAATACACCGATAAATTAAAAGGCTACACAACTAAATTATTAGACACCAGAAAAACAACTCCCAACTTTCGCCTGTTAGAAAAAGAAGCCGTACGCATAGGCGGCGGCGTCAATCATCGCTTTGGTTTGTACGATATGATCATGTTGAAAGACAATCACATTGATTATTGTGGCGGTATCGAAAAAGCTATTGAAAAAGCCTGGCAATATGTTCAGGAAAAAAAACCAGGATTAAAAATAGAAGTGGAAACCAGGAATATTGAAGATGTAAAAAAGGTTTTAAAAACGGGAAAAGTAAACAGAATCATGTTGGATAATTTTACCTCTGAAAATATCAGTGAAGCGTTGAAAATGATCAACGGGAAATATGAAACAGAAGCGAGCGGTGGAATCACCCTGGGAAATATAGAGCGGTATGCCGCCACAGGAGTGGATTTCATTTCAAGCGGCGCCATCATTCACCAGGCAAAAAGTTTAGACTTGAGTTTAAAAGCAGAAATTCAAAAATAATATGGCAACGAAAAAAATTTCTAAAACAGGAGGTATTGTTTATTCCACTGACTCGGACTTTAATTTTTCCAATCAAAAAAATGATGTTGAATCTTTGCCTCCTGCCGAACAATTGCTGAAAATTAAGCTGGATAAAAAACACCGCGGTGGAAAAGTAGTAACTCTTATTGATGGGTTCTCAATGAATGAAGAAGAGATTGAAATTTTATCAAAACAATTAAAAACATTTTGTGGCGCAGGCGGGTCGGCAAAAGATTTTGAAATCATAATCCAGGGCGATCACCGTGATAAAATTTTACAATGGCTTATTAAAAAAGGATTTTCAAAATCAAAAAAGATTTAGCGGGTACTGAATTATCACTACAATTTATCCATGTATTTATATCCAGACCCTGTATTTAAAAGCACAATTTTTTCATCCCCTTCGAGGTCTTTGGATTCTTTCAATTGTATCATTGCTTTCCAGGTAGCGGCTCCTTCCGGGCACACTAAAATACCTTCTTCTTTTGCCAGTTCATGCACACCGGCGATGATGTCTTCTTCACTTACGGCTACTGCCATACCATTCGATTCACTAATCACCTTCATCATAAGATCCTGACCGAAAGCATTGGGAACGGCTAAGCCATAGGCTACTGTCGGCTTTGGTTTTTCATAATTGTTGAAGATACCTTTAAGCTCATCATAAGCTTTTACTACCGGCTGGCAATTTGTAGATTGTACCGCAATCATTCGCGGAAGCGGGCCAGCAATCCAGCCCATTGTTTGCATTTCAATTAAGGCTTTCCAGATTCCGATAAGGCCTGTGCCACCTCCGGCAGGATAAATAATTACATCAGGCAATTGCCAATTAAATTGTTCCGCAATTTCATACCCCATTGTTTTTTTTCCTTCTATCCTGTAAGGTTCTTTTAGTGTAGAAACATCGAAAGCGCCGGTAGTACTTTTTATCTCTTTTACTTTTTTACCACATTCATTTATCAATCCATCCACTACGATTACTTCAGCACCATGTAGTCTGCATTCATCCCTGAAAATTCTGGGTGTTATAGAAGGCATTACCACAGTAGCTTTCATGCCCGCTTTGGCACAGTACGCGCTCATAGCGCCGCCCGCATTTCCCGCAGTAGGCACAATGCAACTGGTAATTCCCAATTCATTGGCTTTGGAAATGGCCATACTCAATCCTCTTGCTTTAAAAGAACCGGTAGGATTAAATGATTCGTCCTTAATAAAGACATTATCGAATCCATATTTTTCCGCAGTTTTTTCTACTTTAAGAATGGGAGTAAACCCTTCGCCTAAAGTAACCTTATATGCATCATCTAAGAGTGGAAGCAATTCGCGGTAGCGCCACATGTTTAATGGACGATTTTTTAAAATAGATTTTGAGGGTGCATTTTCCAGGTCATAATTTACAAGGAGTGGTTTATTACAACAAGATGCGAAAGTTTGCAGTTCATGCGGGTCATATATTTTTCCGCATTCAGAACATTCAAGCCGGGTAAGTAATGATTGTGTGGTGTTTAATAGCGTTTTCATAGCTCAAAAATATACGGATTTCCAGCCACATTTTCATCCTAAAAATTGATAAGCCATAAGTAATTATTATACCGCTGATTTGGCAAATCTTAGAAAATTTTTAGTCAATCCAAATTCTTCTGACCCTTGCCTTTGAATAAAGAAAAAATCACGGCTTACTTTTAAGCCGGTAATATTGAGCGTTACGAGTTCTCCGTGAGCAAGCTCCTTCACCACTGATTTTCTGGGTAGAAAACCAATGCATCTATCCGCGAGTAAAAAGTTTTTTAAAGCCTCTGTTCCTCCTAATCTTACTTTTACATTTAGGTCCTCAATACGCACTGCATGTTTTCTCAAAGACTGTGTCAATGCGGATAATGTGCCCGACCCCATTTCACGCAAAGCCACCGGGTAGTTGCTTAAGTCTTTTACAGAAATTGTTTTTTCCCTGGCAATATCGCTGCTGGCAGCACATACGGCTATCACCTCATCGGTCATAAAGTGCTGATATGAAATAGTCGTGATTTTTTTATCAACTTCTATGATTCCCATATCGATTTCATTCTGCAATAATGCTTTAGTGATATTTTCAGAATTGCGGTTTACCAATTGAATTTCCAGGTTAGGATGTTGTTGATGAAACCCCGAAAGAATTTTTGGAATGATGTACAATGCCACGGTGGTACTTGCACCAATTTTTAATTTACCTACCACATTTCCCTCATCCTGAATAGTACTTAATTCAAATTGAATTTGTCGTTCAATCTTTAAAGCATCCTGCAAATGATTGAATAATATCTTACCCGTAGGAGTAAGGGAAATGGTATTTCCCTTACGGTTAAACAAGGCATTTTTATATTCAATTTCCAGCAATTTAATGTGATTGCTAATGGCAGGCTGACTGATGAAAAGCACTTTTGCCGCTTTTGAGAAACTCATTTGCGAAGCCACTTCTAAAAAAATCTTATGACTGGTAGAAAGCATGAGTAAAGTTAGATGAATGCTTAAATTTTAAGGAAATAAAGTATTACGTTTCATTCACTCATTTTGTGTGGTGGTAATGCCTTCATCATTCTTATTTACTTTTGGATAGCACCCTGTTTCCCATTATCCACTTGTCAAGAATCATTTAAATATTTCTTTGAAATATTTTTTCTACAAAATAAACAATATATCATGCAATCTTAAACCGAAATAATTACTACCCTTAGTTATTGAAGCAATTTAAAAATCTGTTTGGTATTATTTGTAATTTTGCAAATGTTCTTATTTCGGGGGATATCTATTCTTTCTCACGTCTTCAGAGTAAAACGAACTAATAATATTGATTGACAAGTACTTTTTGAAACGTGGTAATGACAATATCTCATTTATGGAAACAGAAGCAACTGAATAAAACCCGGGCGATAGAAAAATATTCGCCGTTTTAAATTTCAATCAGAAATAAAAAATAAAAAACAATTATGAACAAAGTAAAAAACATACATGATTTAGGCCAGAGCATCTGGCTCGACTTCTTTGATCGTGAGATTATGAATAACGGAAGTCTTCAAAAACTTATTGATGAAGACGGGCTAAGTGGAATTACCTCTAACCCATCTATTTTCGAAAAAGCGGTTACCAGCAGCGCTGACTATGATGACGATATCAGGAAACTTGCTGATGAAGGGAAAAATAATGACGACATTTTTTTCGGCTTTGCAGTGAGTGATATCAAGCAGGCGACTGACATCCTGAAGCCCGTTTATGAAAAATCTAAGGGGAGGGATGGTTTTGTAAGCCTTGAGGTGTCACCTTTTCTTGCCAATGATACGGAAGGCACTATTAAGCAGGCGATGCAATTATGGAAAGAGGTGGGCCGCGAAAACGTGATGATAAAAATTCCGGGTACCGCGGAAGGCTTGCCAGCTATTCGCAAATGTATCAGTGAGGGAATTAATATCAATATCACTTTGCTGTTTGGATTGGAACGTTACACAGAAGTTACCGATGCCTATTTATCTGGCCTGGAAGACCGGTTAAACGCTAACCAGCCTATTGATCATGTGGCTTCTGTAGCCAGCTTTTTCCTGAGCCGTATAGATGTAATGATTGATCCTCTTCTGGAAGCAAAAGGACTTGGTAAACTAAAAGGCGAAGTAGCCATAGCTTCTGCAAAAAAGGCCTATCAAATTTATAAAGAAGTTTTTGAGAGTGAGCGTTTCAAAAAACTTGAAAAACACGGCGCCAAAACGCAGAAGGTTTTATGGGCCAGCACGAGCGCCAAAGATCCCGCTTTCAGCGATGTAAAATACGTAGATGCTTTAATAGGACCTGACACCATCAATACGCTCCCTTTGGAAACCATTGACGCTTTCCGCGATCATGGAAAAGCTGAAGCTCATTTAGAAAATGATTTGCTTGGAGCAACAAGGATATTACAGCAACTGAAGGACAATGGAATTAACATTGACAACATCACCCAAAAACTGGAAGAAGAAGGCATTCAGAAATTTAATAAAGCTTACGAGCAGTTACTTGGCGCCATTGATTCTAAAAAGAAGAAAGCAATGGCTTAGGAAAATAGGAAAAAGAGAGTAGTAAAATTGAACGAGTGACCTTCAGTAGCGCCGTTGGTTTCTTCTGATATTATTAAGAATCCCTTCGTTTCTACAGTGGACTTGAAAATAACAAGAGTAGTAGATGGCGATTTGGTAAAAATTATGGCCTGGTACGATAATGAATGGGGATTTACCAATCAAATGATTCGTGAAATTAAGGCAATATAAAAAAGCCGAAATAAATCAGTGCGCTTCTATCTTTTAGGATTTATTGTAAATCTTAATCACCGGCTCTCTGAGGGCAGCAGCTTCATCACTTGCATAAAAATAGATAGCGTCGGCAATTTGTGCCGGCGTTACCCACGTGCTGAAATCCGCCTCTGGCATAAATTCCCGGTTTTGAGGCGTATCAATAATGCTGGGAACTATTACGCTTGTTACCACATCTTTCCCTTTGGATTCTGCATTCAGTATTTCAGCCAAACGAAAAATGAGCGACTTGGATAAAGCATACGCAATAGTTCCTTTTCCTTTTGATACTTCTAAGCCCGCCCGCGAACCGATAAAAAAAAGGCGGCCGCTATTTTGTTTCATCATTTGGGTAAATATGGGCCTTGCCATATTGTAGGCGGTTTCAAAATTCAGTTGATATTGTTTGTAAATGTCACTGGTTTTTGTTGAAGAAATGTTTCCCATTGTAAAACCACCTGCGGTTAAAACTGCCACGTTTATTCCGCCATGTTTTTCAACAATATCGTTTACCAATTTTTGAGAACTTTCTTCATTTAATAAATCCAGTGTTGCTGCTTCAAAATTGTTTTTCGTAAAATTATTGGCGGCTGATTTAGTCAGGATGGTTCCTATAACATGGTATCCTTCATCAATAAATTTTTTTGCTACCGCTTGCCCTAAGTTGCCTGCGGCGCCTGTTATAATTGCTGTTTTTTTCAAAATTATCTTTTCAAATTTTTTAGATGCTGCAAAATTATTCTTTTATTATTTGAAAGAAAGCTTTCTTTCTTTTCCATATTCGATAAATCCAACGCGAAATTGAACGTAAATTTGTTATCGATATTTTTCAAAATTACCTTTCTGCATCCAACGAAATGATAGTTAATGAAAGCAGCGCCGCTACATCAGGGCTTCCTTTTTTTTCAGTAATAATTACAGCTTACAACAGATCCGCACTTCTTGTAAGAGCCTTGGATTCATTGATGAGCCAGACAGAAAATGATTGGGAAGCGATAATTATAGATGATGGAAGTACCGATGATACTTCAATTCGCGTAGCTCCCTTTCTCAAAAGCGGTAAAGTAATAAATTATATTCGGCAACAAAGCCAGGGCGCCACCGGAGCTAAAAATTCGGGCATCCCATTATCTAAAGGAAAGTATATTACCTTTTTAGATTCGGATGATGAATACCATCCCAGCCATCTTGAATCAAGAAAAAAAATTTTGTTGGCTCATCCTAAAGTTGAGTTTTTATATGGTGGCATAAAAGTGATAGGCAGCGAATATGTGCCCGACAGGTTTGATTATGGAAAGATGGTGCACCTGGATGACTGCTCTGTTGGTGGTACTTTTTTTATAAAAAGACAAGTTGTTTTCTTGCTCAATGGCTTTGTTGATATTCCATTGGGCAGTGATGCAGATTTTTTTGAGAGGATAAATAAGGCCGGTATCGCCAGCATGAAAGCTGAAGACCCTACTTATATTTATCATCGTGAAAATGCCAATTCCATTACTAATAACCTGGCCGCGTGTAATGGTATTTCCCATAATTCTAAAGTGGAAAGTCGCACCATTGTTTAATTTCTTTTTATAAAATGAAACATGAAAACAAAAATTAAAAGGGTATATGAAAAGCCGGCAAAAGAAGATGGCTTTCGCATTTTAGCTGACCGGCTTTGGCCGCGCGGATTAACCAAAGAAAAAGCAAGTGTGGATCTTTGGCTGAAAGAGATTGCGCCCACTACGGAACTCCGGAAATGGTTTGGCCATGATCCTGAAAAGTGGAATGAGTTTAAGAAAAAATATGTTGCAGAACTAAAGAAGAATAAAGAGACAGTTTCCATTTTAAAAGAAAAAATAAAAGAAGGAACCGTTACTATTTTGTATGGCGCCAGGGACCAAGTTCACAATGAAGCCCTGGTGATATTGGACTTTTTGGATGAAAATTAAGAATTAAGGATTCCAATCCAAACCTTCTAAACCATCTAGACTTTTCTAAACAACTCTAACCCATCCAAACAATCCCAAACCATCTAAACTGTTCTTATTGTTTGGTATAAAGTTCGCTTACAAAGGAACCAATGAAGGAAGAAAATAAAACCATCTGGACCATCGGCCATAGCACACGCCCTTTTGAAGAGTTGGTGGAGATGTTGCATTCATTCAAAATTGAATTGTTGGTGGATGTGAGAAGTTATCCCGGCTCCCGAAAATTTCCACAATACAATAAAGAAACCCTGGCCATTATTTTACCCGAAAACAATATTCAATACACACATCTGAAAGAACTTGGCGGAAGAAGAAAAGTAAATCGGGATTCAAAAAATACGGCGTGGCGGCACGCGGCTTTTCGTGGCTATGCAGATTATATGGGAACCCCTGATTTTAAAGAAGGAATTAAAGAACTGGAAAAGATGGCTATGAAACATCGTGTGGCTTACATGTGCTCAGAAGCGGTGTGGTGGCGCTGTCACCGCTCTATGATTTCTGATTATTTAAAAGCCCATGGCTGGAAAGTGATGCACATAATGGCGATTGGAAAAGAAGACGAACATCCTTACACGGCTCCCGCAAGAATTGTGAATGGGGAATTGACTTATGAAAAAGAAGACGAAGAGAAATAGAATCAATCTTATTTTATTTCACATTTAGAAAACCCGTCCCTGATTTAATGATTAAATTTGTTCAATTTGAAAAATAAAAAAGATGCCCGAACAAAATACTGCTCAACCCGATAAAGGAAAATTATTTAACCAACTTCATCACAACGGAAAGTTGTTGGTACTTCCTAACGTTTGGGATCCGTTAAGCGCAATGTTATTGGAAAATTTGGGCTATCCCGCGGTGGCAACGGCAAGCGCGTCAATCGCTTTGAGCAATGGTTATGCTGATGGTGAAAAAATTCCGTTTGAAGAGGTGCTGGCAATTTTGCGAAAGATAGTGAACAGTGTAAAAATTCCTGTATCAGCCGATGTTGAAAGTGGCTATGCCAAAAATAATGCTGAATTAGAAGAGAATATGAAGAAGTTGATGGACACCGGCATTGCGGGAATTAATTTCGAAGACAGCAGTCATCCGGAAAATAAATTAATTACTATCAAAGAGCAATGTGAAAAAATTTCAATCATCAAAAAAGTAGCGATTGAAAAAGGGTCGTCTCTTTTCATTAATGCCAGGTCAGATGTGTATCTAAGATTGAGCAACTTATCTGAAGAAGAAAAATTATCGGAAACTATTGCAAGAGGAAAAGCATACAGGGAAGCAGGCGCCGATGGATTTTATCCTATTATTTTAAAGGAAAAAGAAGCCATAGAAAGTATCATTAAAGAAGTGGCTTTGCCTGTAAATATTATATTGATTCCCGGCATTCCTGATTTTGAAACATTAAAAAATATGGGTTTGGCGCGTCTAAGCCTCGGCCCCGGGTTTTTAAAAACAGCCATAAACGCTATGAAAAATGTTGCGCAAAAATTGTTGGCTTATGAAGGGATGAATGAAGTAACCAATAACCCTGTCACTTCAGATTATTTAAACGATTTAATCTTAAAAAAAAATAAAGAATGACAAAACGTAAAGCAATTACCACCATTGAACCAAAAGCCTACACTGCTATGGCCGGATTGGAACAATATATCAGAAACTCTTCACTTCCATCCTTACTTCGCGAAATGATAAAAATACGCGCTTCGCAAATAAACGGATGCGCTTATTGCATAGACATGCACACACAGGAAGCAATAAAAATCGGGGAAACAGCGCAAAGGATTTTTGCGTTATCTGCCTGGAGGGAATCTCCTTTATTTTCAGAAGAAGAAAAAGCGGTATTGAAATTAACCGAAGAAGTAACAGAAATGACAAAGGACGGCGTTACTGATGAAACGTATGACAGCGTTTTAAAATTTTATGGTGAAAACGGATTGGCACAGATTATTATGCAGGTAATTATTATCAATTCCTGGAATAGGATAGCGGTTTCTACACATGAAATTTTCGGGTAAATTTATATATTCCGGAAATTCTTTTGGCAAAAGCCATTTTGGGTATAAATAAAGATAGAATAGGCTTCTTTTAACTTTATTAGAGGTAAATTTGCGGCGCCGAAAACAGGTATCTTTTTTGCCTGTAGAGTGCCTAACATATTTGCTATATGAAAATAAAGTTACCTGGAAGGAATGCTTTGACATTTCTCTTCGCGCTTGTTTCGCCCTTAGTATTGCTGGCACAAGCTGATTCTACCCATAGCACACCCGACGGAAGCGGTGTAGGAGAGCTGATTCTCATGATTTTATTATTGGTAACCACCCTGGTATCGGCGCTTTATCTTGCCTATCGTACTTCTTCTTTAAGAGGTAGGATGAGAAAGGGATATACCGGAAATGATATGATAGACCTGCACCAGCTTGTCAATAAGTTTGATAAGGAAGAAATTGAGCGTTACTTAGATTATAAAGAAATAAAAAGCCCAGGGAGTAATAAGAGTAACATCAACTCTTCGCTACCTGCCTTCCTTTTGGTGATGCTGGCTACTTTACTCAGTCCTTCTGTTTTTGCCCAAACTGAAAAATTGAAAGGCTCATTATTTTCCGAAGGCGGTATTATTATTACGCTGGTTTTAATACTTACGCCTATTTTGGTTGGCATCATTCTGATGATTGTGAAGGTGAGTAACATGTCGAGAAAGTTAAAGATGAGGCGAAACCTTGAAGAAGCAGAAAGAATCAGCGCCTACCTCAAAACCCTGCCTGCTGAAGAAGTAGCGGAGGTTTTAAGGAAAAGAAAAGAAGTACTTGATTACAAAGTTTCTCAAAGCGAACTATCCGGTACTTTACCTCCCGAAGATAAAAAGGGGATTTTAAAAAATATAAATGAACAGGCCAATATTCGTTTTATTGAAGAAAAAAGAAAAGCGATTCAGAGACCTGAAGTAGATCCCAAGCTTTCAAAACTGATCATTTGGTTTTTAATTTCTGCTACTGTCTGGCTCATATTCGGGACTACCGTGGGTGAATATGTGGGCATCAAATTCGTAGCGCCCGACGCAGACCACCTGAGCTGGTTAAGTTTTGGCAGGTTAAGACCTGTGCATACCAATGCGGTTTTTTGGGGCTGGTCTTCTCTCGCCATGCTTGGTTTGGGTTATTACGTGGTGCCGCGTGTGGGCAATACGCAAATTTATAGTTTAAAGTGGGGCTGGTGGACCTTGTGGCTCATCAATGCTTCTGTACTTTTTGGAAGTATTGCTTTAATGGCCGGCATCAATAATGCCGGTGGCGAATTCCGCGAATACATTTGGCCTATCCAGCTTTTATTTGCCATTGCAGCGGTACTTACCTTGATTAACTTTATTAAAACGGTTGCCACACGGCAAACAAAAGAAATTTATGTTTCCAACTGGTATATCATTGCATCGGTAATGTTTTTGATCATAATTACCATAATAGCCTATCTTCCTTTTTGGCAGGATGGCCTGGGCGAAACCATAGTGCAGGGTTATTACATGCACCAGGGCGTGGGCATGTGGTTTATGATGTTTACCCTTGGCCTTGTTTATTATTTTTTACCACAACAATTGAATAAACCCATTTATTCTTACAGCCTCGGAATACTGGCTTTCTGGTCACAAATACTTTTTTACACACTCATTGGCTCGCATCATTTTGTATTCAGTCCCATTCCATGGTCTATACAAACGGTGGCCATTGTGGCCAGTGTAGGAATGGTGATACCGGTAATAGCGGGCACCACTAACTTCCTGATGACCTTTAAAGGTTCGTGGCACAAGCTTTCCGGAAGCTACACGCTGCCCTTTATGTTGATTGGAACTATATTTTACTTCACCGGTTCTTTGCAGGGAACAGCCCAAGCCTTCAGAACTACCAACCTGTTTTGGCATTTTACTGATTTTACAGTGGCTCATTCTCATTTAACCATGTATGGCATTATCGCATTTTTCCTTTGGGGTTTCATTTATGCCATCATACCAAGAATAACACGCCAGGAGCCGCCGCAAATAACGGTGGGTATTCATTTCTGGCTGGCTTTTCTCGGCTTATTGTTTTATTCCATTCCTTTAATGATAGGCGGAACCATGAAAGGAATCATGTGGATGAACGGGCTTCCCTTTATTGACAGTGTAATGACCATGGCGCCTTACTGGCTGTGGCGCGCCATAGGCGGTACCTTAATGTGGGTTTCGCATTTGGTTTTTGCCTACAATATGTATAAAATGATAAGGCCTTCGCGCACTATCAATATTAATGAAGAAGCTATTGGATTACTTAGTAAAGACGATAAAGCTCAATTGGTACAGATTCAATAAAAGAATTTTAAAAGATTTAACGGGTAAAAAAAATAAATAATGGAGTATTTTAATAACCATAAAAAACTTTTTCTTACGGTATTCGCGCTCTTTGCGTCTTTGACCGTTCTTATTTGTATCATTCCGGCGCTGTATTCACAGGATAATAATGCGCCTCTTCCCGGCGCCGAACAATTGGCCGGCGATGCCTTGAAAGGGAAAGCCTTGTACATAGCCAACGGCTGTGTGGGCTGTCATACCCAGCAGGTTCGTAATGTGGATATGGATAAAGTTTGGGGCGAAAGGCCGGGTATTGCCGCGGATTATGCCGCCAATCTTCGTACCGACTTATGGAGAAATACCGCAACACTTATGGGTACCGAACGCACCGGCCCCGACCTTATCAATGTGGGCAACCGCCAGCCGAGCGTTGATTGGCAGCTTTTACATTTATACCAGCCACGGGCTGTGGTAAAAGAATCTATCATGCCTGCGTACCAATGGATGTTTGAGTATAAAGAAAAGCCTTCGAAAAATGATAAAGTAATAAATGTGCCTGCCGAATACATGAAAGGCCGCAAGGGTAAAATGGTAGCCAAACCCGAAGCGCTTCAGTTGGTGGCTTACTTATTATCTCTGAAACAAATAAAATTACCTGATGGTAAAGCGCCACTGGAGTTTTTGTATAAAAAGGAATTAAAACAAACAGCCGCCGCAGGTGGCGCCCCTGTTGAATTAGACGGCGCTTCCTTATATACCGCCAATTGCCAGAGTTGCCACCAGGCAAATGGCGAAGGATTGCAGGGCGCTTTTCCTCCGTTGAAAGGAAGTAAAATCGTTTTGGATGAAAATCCGGAAATTTATGTTGACATCATTATGAATGGCTACAATGGCCGTGCTACGCAAGGTTTTGGCCCCATGCCGCCTATTGGAACTACCAATAATTTATCTGCCGAAGAAATATCCGCCATCATGAACCATGAAAGAACCAGTTGGGGAAATAATGCGAAGAAAGTAACTGTAGATGAAGTGAAGCAATTAATGGAAACCGTGAAAGTAAAAGGCAAATAAGATTTTTATAAATAAATTGAAATGAAAAAATTATTATTCTTAATTCCTCTGTTGGGTTTTGGTTTGTTCACCTGGGCTTGCCCCGTCTGTGAAAAACAACAACCCAAAGTTTTAAAAGGGATTTCACACGGGACAGGGCCGTCGAGCAATTGGGATTATGTGATTATATTAGCGGCCGTGGTTATCGTTTTGGCTACTCTTTTTTATACTATAAAATGGCTGGTACAACCCGGTGAAAAAGAAACCAACCACATTAAAAGAACCGTATTAAACTTTAATTAAAATGGCAGACAAAAGTTCCATCATTATTTTTATAGATGATGAGCCGCAACCCATTGGTTCATTCAAATCGCCCATTAATTTTGAACTGGATACCCGCAAGCTGGTGGATGGGGAGCATTTCCTGCGCATCGTAAGCAAAGACCCGCAGGGAAAAGAAGGCATCCGTAAAATTCCTTTCACGGTGCGCAACGGCCCGGACATTTCTATAGAAGGATTAAAAGAAAACCAGGTAGTGGACGGCGTCATTCCGGTAATGATTAATGCGTATGGAAAAGGAGATTCCAAAGTTTTTTTAATTGAAGGGGCCGAAGTGCCTAGGAGCATTCCCGGATGGGTTTGGATAGGCCATATCTTATTCGGCGGATGGGCCATTTATTATTTAATCACACAATTATTCAGTCATTGACAACAGCTAATCAGGATATTTTAAGCCTGGACGACGTAAAGAATTTAGTAGATACCTTTTATGGAAAAGTAAGACAAGATGAATTGATAGGTCCCATCTTCGACGAACGCATCCAGGACCGCTGGCCGCAGCACCTGGAAAAAATGTACACTTTCTGGCAAACCATTTTACTGGGCGAGCATACGTATTATGGAAGCCCCTTTCCCCCACACGCCCAACTCCCTGTTGAAAAAATACATTTTGAAAGATGGCTGTTTTTATTCAAAGAAACTTTAGACGCTTTGTTTGAAGGGAAAACTGCTCAGGAAGCCAAATGGCGTGCAGATAAAATGGCGGAGATGTTTCAATATAAAATTCAGCATTACCGGAATAACGCGGGTAAGAGTTTGATATAGGTCAAACCGCAGGTCGGTACCGGTTGCAGTCAATGCGTCCCAATAGATTGGTGCCCCTTCCAATGTTATGATTTATATTAACTTTATACAAAAGTAGAATCATGGCTATCAGCAAAGATGAAATCATGCAAAAATTAAAGGAGATAAAACCTTTGCTCCGGGAGAATCATAAGGTAACTGAATTGGCTTTGTTTGGCAGCTACGCCCGCAATGAGCAAACTGAAAAAAGTGATATAGATATTATGGTGGATGTTTCTGATAAATCTTTTAGAAACTATTTAAAAATTATAGACCTGCTGGAACTTCAATTTCCCGATGTGGAAGTGCAGGTGGTAAGTAAAGGCGCCATTAAACCTGATTATTTTGAGTATGTAAAGCCCGATTTGTTATATGCTTAAAAGAGTGGACAGTCTACTTATAGCGGATATGATTGTTGCCATAGAGGAAATCAATAATTTTATTGAGGGCGAT
>DATCWN010000407.1:0-6326 GCA_036566285.1 Hanamia sp. | reverse complement strand
TAAATCAATATCGTCTTTAAATTCTTCAACGTATAGATGAGTATGGGTATCAATAAGCGTCATAACTGCAAAGGAAAATTAATTTTTATCATTATTCACATTATAACCTGGCATTACCTTTCATTAAAAATTGTTGTTGATTTGTTAAAAAGTATTTATTAACTTCACACTAGTTTTCATAGGGTACGGATTAAAAAAGGGCTTGGATATCTATCCAGGCCCAATTTTTTTTATAAGCCTTCCAAAGGAATGGATTGAAACTGAAATCCTTTTTCTGTAAAATATTCTAAAACTTTAGGCAATGTGTATTGCAAGGCTGGCAATGCTTTCAGGCTATCATGAAAAACAATGATGGATCCGGGGCTTGCATTTTTAACTACATTCAAATAACAGTTTTCCGGTTTTAAAGCCGTATCAAAATCTCCGCTCAACACATCCCACATAATTGTTTTTAATTTTAGCTTATCACCGGCTATTGCTTTCAATTGAAACTTAGTAATCCTTCCATAAGGAGGCCTGAATAAATTGCTGTCAATTATTTTAGCTGCCTCTTCTATGTTTTGAAAATATATTTTATCGTCTGTCCTCCATCCGTTCAAATGATCATAAGTATGATTGCCCACTCTGTGGCCGTCTAAGAGAATCTGTTTGTAAATATCAAAATGCTCTTTTACATTTTTACCAATGCAAAAAAAAGTGGCCCTTGCATGGTACTTTTTTAATTCATCCAATACAAAAGGGGTGGCTTGCGGATGTGGGCCATCGTCGAATGTGAGGTACAATATTTTTTCATTCGTCGCAATATTCCAGATGCATCCGGGATAAAATTTTTTAAGAAGCCAGGGTGATTTTACAAGATAAAACATGAAATAAAATTAATGATTCTTACAGCAATCTAAACCATCTAAACTATCTAAACCATCTAAACCTTTTTCAAACTTATCTTTGCGGCATGAATAAAGTAAGAGTAAGATTTGCGCCCAGCCCCACGGGAGGCCTGCATTTAGGCGGCGTACGTACCGCATTGTACAATTATTTGTTTGCAAAACAACATAACGGAACTTTTGTTTTAAGAGTGGAAGATACCGACCAGACAAGATATGTGGAAGGCGCTGAACAATACATTCTGGATTGTTTAAACTGGTGTCATATTTTGCCAGATGAAGGGCCACACAAAGAAGGCGAATATGGGCCTTACCATCAAAGTGAAAGAAAACATTTGTACAGCCAATATGCCGAACAATTGGTAAAGGATGGTCATGCATATTATGCTTTTGATACTCCTGAGGAAATTGAAACCATGAGAGAAAAATTAAAAGCGGAAGGAAAACATAATCTACAATATGGTTTTCATAACCGTCTTGGAATGCGCAATTCTTTATCATTGCCAAAGGAAGAAACCGAAGCATTATTGAAAGTAAATTCCCCTCACGTGGTTCGCATAAAGATTGAGCCGGATGAATTAATACGGTTCAATGATTTGATACGTGGTGATATTGAGATGAGTACAAATACTGTGGACGATAAGGTTTTGTTGAAGGCCGATGGAATGCCTACTTATCACCTCGCAGTTGTGGTGGACGATTATTTAATGAAAATAAGTCATTCTTTTCGCGGTGAGGAATGGTTGCCCAGCGCACCGGTTCATGTATTGCTTTGGAAATATTTAGGCTGGGAAAAACAAATGACCCATTGGGCGCATCTTCCATTAATTCTTAAGCCCGATGGAAATGGAAAGCTAAGTAAAAGAGATGGGGAACGCCTGGGCTTTCCTGTGTTTGCCATGGAATGGGACGACCCCAATAAAGGGAAAATGAAAGGATTCAAAGAATTGGGTTTTTTGCCCGAAGCCTTTTTAAATATGCTTGCATTGCTTGGTTGGAATGATGGAAGCGAACAGGAAATTTTTTCTTTGGAAGAAATGATAGAAAAATTTTCGGTTGACAGGGTTCAGGCGCACGGAGCAAAATTTGATTTTGAAAAAGCCAAATGGTTCAATAATGAATGGATCAAAAGAATGTCTGTTTCCGAGTTGCAGCCACACATTGAAGAAGTGTTTTTAGAGAGAGGCTTTGATATTTCCGATAAAGACAAAATAAACAAAACAATAACCCTCCTAAAAGACCGCTGTACGCTGTTAACGGATTTTGCAGAACAGTCGGCTTTTGTTTTTAAAGCACCAGAAAATATTGACACTGCTGCTATTCAACCGAAATGGAATGATCAGAAGATTCAGTTTTATACAGAACTGATGCCCGCTTATGAATCCGTTTCTCTGTGGCAACACGATAATCTGGAAAAGATTTTTAAAGAGATGGCAGGCGCTGCCGGTGTGAAACCTGGTGAACTGATGTTTGCCTTGCGCATCATGCTGATAGGTGAAAAGCATGGCCCAGGTGTGTTTGATATTGCCGCTATTATTGGTAAAGAAGAAACGATTGGGCGGATTAAGCAGGGATTGGAATTGATGAAATTAAATTCATTGAATTAAGCCTTGAGATTTCTTTCACATCTGCATTTTTCAGGCATTATTATATTTCTTATTTTTTTTCGCTCTCTTTTACGGGAGATTCATCTTTATAAAACTCCCGGTTAAACCGGAGGATTGAAGGTTTGAAAAGGCTTATTTTTGAATGAATATTATTTCAATGAGCAGAGAATTAAATCGCCCGATAAGAGTTTTAGTTGCTAAAGTGGGCCTTGACGGGCACGACCGGGGCGCCAAAGTAATTGCTACTTCTCTTCGCGATGCAGGGATGGAAGTGATCTACACGGGATTGCGCCAAACTCCTGAAATGGTGGTGAATGCTGCATTACAGGAAGATGTAGATGCAATAGGCATCAGTATTTTAACTGGTGCACACAATACGATTTTCCCAAAAATACTAATGCTGTTGAAAGAAAAAGGGATGAATGATGTGCTTGTAACCGGCGGTGGAATAATCCCTGCGGATGATATGAAAAAATTAAAAGAGTTGGGGGTTGGAGAATTATTTCCTCCGGGAACTACCACAACTGTGATTGCAGATTATATCAAAAACTGGGTAAAAGAAAACAGGGATTTTTAAAATTTTAATTATGAGCAAATCCTCTAGTGATTGCTTATTTAAATAGAAAAGAATAAAAGAATGAATTATTCAACAATAAGAACCACGCTGGAAAATAACATACTTATCATAACTATAAGTCGCGTTTTTAAATTAAATGCTTTAAACAAAACTGTTTTGGATGAACTGGATAAGGTGCTGGATACAGTTTATTCTGATGAAGAAATTAGAGGTGTAATCATAACCGGCGAAGGAAATAAAGCGTTTGTGGCTGGTGCCGACATTTCCGAATTTCTGGAAATACCCGATGATAAAGGCGCTGAATTTGCAAAAAATGGCCAGCGCATTTTTTTTAAAATTGAAAATTGCCCCAAGCCTGTAATAGCGGCTGTCAATGGATTTGCGCTGGGTGGTGGATGCGAGTTGGCTATGGCATGTCACTTTCGCCTGGCAAGCGCCAATGCCGAGTTTGGACAACCGGAAGTGAACCTCGGCATCATTCCCGGGTACGGTGGCACACAGCGTCTAAGCTTGCTCGTGGGTAAAGGCAAAGCAATGGAATTGACGTTGACAGGCAATAGAATTAAAGCGGAAGAAGCCAAAGAATTGGGGCTGGTGAATTACGTTACTACTTCTGAAGATTTATTAAAAAAGACAAAAGATATTCTCGGAGTTATTCTTACAAAATCTCCGGTAGCCATTTCCAAAGCAATTGAAGCAGTGAATGCTTTTGATCATACACAGGCAGGGTTTGATAAAGAAGTGAAGCTTTTTGGCCAAGCCTTTAAATCAGAAGATAAAAAAGAAGGATCTTCAGCATTTTTGGAAAAAAGAAAAGCCAACTTTAAAGGAAAATAGATTTCAAAATCATTGGATTGCAATTAATTTTTCTTAATCATTCAGCGCGAATTTCACAATGCACTACTACTTTTTTATAAAGAAAAGAACTACTTTATAAATTTAATTCGTGTAATTAGTGCTAAAAAATTCGTGTTTAAAAATTCGCTTTTTCTCCTCTGCCAACATTCAAGTAAATTTGCGTTTTACTTTTTTGATTAATTAAATTTCATTATGGATTACAGAATAGAAAAGGATACCATGGGAGAAGTGAAAGTTCCTTCCAATGCTTATTATGGCGCGCAAACACAACGAAGTGTTGAAAATTTTAAGATCGCAGAAGATGTTAACAGGATGCCGAAAGAAATTATTCAGGCATTTGCTTATCTCAAAAAAGCGGCAGCCATTACTAATTTTGACGCAGGTGTTTTGCCAAAAGAAAAGATGGAACTCATCAGTAAAGTATGTAATGAAATTCTTGCCGGTAAATTGAATGAGGAATTCCCATTAGTGGTATGGCAAACGGGTAGCGGCACACAGAGTAATATGAATGTGAATGAAGTGATCGCTTATCGTGGCCACGTTTTGAATGGGGGTAAACTTACTGATAAAGAAAAAGTTTTGCATCCAAATGATGATGTCAATAAATCACAATCGAGCAATGATACTTTCCCTACGGCCATGCACATAGCGGCGTATAAAATTCTGCACGATCTTACGCTACCTGCATTGGAAAAATTGAAAAGGACCTTTGAGCAGAAATCAAAAGATTTCATGCATATAGTAAAAATTGGGCGCACTCATTTTATGGATGCCACTCCTTTGACTCTTGGCCAGGAATTTAGCGGCTACGCATCACAGTTAGAGCATGGAATACACGCACTTAAAAATACTTTGGATCATTTGAGTGAATTGGCTTTGGGTGGCACGGCAGTCGGTACAGGGATTAATACGCCTCCGGGTTATGCGGTAAACGTTGCAGAAACCATTGCAGAACTTACAGGACTTCCTTTCATTACAGCACGCAATAAATTTGAATCGCTTGCTGCTCATGATGCTATCGTAGAAACGCATGGCACATTGAAAATGGTGGCTGTGAGCCTTATGAAGATTGCCAACGATATTAGAATGCTGTCATCAGGGCCACGCAGCGGTATTGGTGAAATTCAGATCCCCTCGAACGAGCCTGGTTCTTCCATTATGCCCGGCAAAGTAAATCCTACGCAATGCGAGGCCATCACAATGATTGCCGCACAAGTAATGGGAAACGATGTGGCCATCAGCATCGGCGGCGCCACCGGTCAGTTTGAATTAAATGTTTTTAAGCCCGTAATGATTTATAATTTTTTGCACAGCGCAAGATTGATTGGAGACGGTTGCAATAGTTTCAATGAAAATTGCGTCAAAGGAATTGAGCCTATTGAAGCGAACATCAAAAAGCATGTGGACAATTCTTTGATGTTGGTAACGGCGCTGAATACAAAAATCGGTTATTATAAATCTGCTGAAATTGCTCAAAAAGCGCATAAAGAAAATACTACGTTAAAAGAAATGGCGGTAAAATTAGGCTATGTTACTCCGGAGCAGTTTGACGAATGGGTAAATCCAAAAGATATGGTAGGGGAAGTGGATTAGAAGCTAAAAAATCGTTTTATTAAAAAATGCCTGTTGTAGTGACAGGCATTTTTTTGTAAAGTTTTTTGTTGAAAAATTTTTCAAAAAAGCTTAATAAATCGCTACAGATATTCCTGCAATTTTAGTTCCATCAACGAGTCATAAAACGCGTTTCAATGGGACTAAAGTGTCGATTGATATTCAATTGGCATTAGCTTTCCAAGGTTTACATGTCTGGATGCGTCCATAATTTCTATCCCAATAATTTTATCGTTTTCCCCGATATCTAAAACGATTTCATCAGAAACCCTTTTATTAATTACTTCACCAGTGTTTGAGTTTTCAATCATTAAATATAAAAGGTCTGTTTTGCTATCGTAATGTATCGTCATTGTCTAAAATTTTCCGTAAAAAACATAAACTGTTACTGTTATCAAATTTTGTTGCTCAATTATATAATAAACTTCTACTTTTTTTTCTTTATAATATTTCTGAATCCGATAATCATTGAATTCAAAGACTTTTGATTTGCCCAGCCTTCCAAATTTGCTCAAAATATCTATCCCGGTTGTAATACTTCTATTATCTCTGTTTCAGTGGCACCTCGTTCTTTTGCTCTTTGTAATGTATGAGGCTCAATCTGAATTTTCATCTCACTAAAGTTAGTTTTTTTATTTCAAATCCAGCCTTATCTGCAACTCTTCCAATTGCTTATCATCAATGCCGGAAGGCGCATCTATCATAACATCCCTGCCGCTGTTATTCTTTGGAAACGCAATAAAATCACGGATAGATTCACTGCCGCCTAAAATGGCACAGAGCCTGTCG
>DATCWN010000403.1:0-8560 GCA_036566285.1 Hanamia sp. | reverse complement strand
ACTTACCTGAGATTGGATAAGGACTTTGCCGCCTTTTTCCGGTTTTTAGATGAGAAAGTGGGCAAAGGGAATTACCTTGTATTTTTGACAGCCGATCATGGAGCAGCGCATTCTATTGGCTTCATGCAGGAACATAATATTCCTGCGGATTTCCTGGTAACAAGAAAAATTACCACTCCGTTGAATGAATTTTTAAATCAGCAATTCGGGGTGGAAAACTTAGCGCCGTCATTTAGTAATTATCATTTCAGTTTTGATTTAAAAAAAATTAATGAACACAAGCTCGATTATGAGGCAGTGAAAAAAGCTACTGTTTCATTTTTACAAAAACAACCCGGAATACAATTCGCAGTAGATATTGATCATATTGGTAGTGCCCCCATACCGGAACCCCTTAGAACCCAGATTATCAACGGATATAACACCAAACGCTGCGGCCCTGTAATGATTATCCCGAATGCGGGCTGGTTTAGCGGAAGTGAAGGCGGAACCGGAACCACACACGGTAGCTGGAATCCTTACGATACGCACATTCCATTAGTATTTATGGGTTGGGGGATTAAGCCCGGCGCTACCAACCGGTATGTTCGCATGTCAGATATTTCTCCAACATTGGCTGCCTTGCTTCATATTCAGATGCCTAATGGAAATGTGGGAGAAGTGATAGGAGAGGTGTTGAAGTAATTATTGTAAATAAATTTCTAAAAAAGGTTGCCAATCTTTTGAAAGCTGGCAGCCTTTTTTATTCCCGTTTGGGGGTTAGGCCTCCGCAAAATATTTATGAAAATAAGGTATCGTTTCTATGCCTTTGTAAAAATTTTCAATTCCATATTTCTCATTGGGAGAATGCAGGTTATCGCTATCAAGTCCAAAACCCATAAAAATTATTTTTACACCTAATTCTTTTTCAAGAATAGAACAGATAGGAATGCTTCCACCACCGCGAACAGGAACCGGAACTTTTCCAAAAGTAGTTTCTACTGCTTTTGATGCAGCTCTATATCCGTTGCTATCAATGGGAGTCATGTAAGGTTCGCCACCATGATGTTCAAAGGCTTTTACCGTTACACACTTGGGGGCGATAGCAGTGAAATAATCAAGAAGCTTTTTAGTTATCTTTTCTGAGGATTGATTGGGCACCAATCGTGCAGAAATTTTTGCGGTGGCTTTGGAAGGTAAAACGGTTTTAGAGCCTTCTCCTGTGTAGCCTCCCCAGATTCCGTTTATTTCCAAAGTAGGGCGAATACCGGTACGCTCATTAGTAGTAAACCCTTTTTCACCCCACAATTCATTCACGCCCACTTCTTTTTTGTATTCATTATCATTATACGGCGCTTTCGCCATTAATTCTCTTTCTTCTTTTGATACTTCTGCCACATCATCATAAAAACCCGGAATGGTAATGTGATTGTTTTCATCATGACAACCCGCAATCATTTTTGCAAGAATGGTTATAGGATTGGCTACTGCACCACCGTACGTTCCGCTGTGCAAATCATGATCCGCTCCGGTAACTTCCACTTCTATATAAGACAAACCACGCACGCCAATATCAAGTGAAGGATTTTCCATGCTCAGCATAGAACTGTCACTGATTAAAATTACGTCCGCTTTTAAAAGTTCTTTATTTTCTCTTACAAACTTTCCGAGGTTGGGGGAACCAACTTCTTCTTCTCCTTCTATCAGGAATTTAATGTTGGTAGTCATGGTATTGGTTTTTACCATAGTTTCCAATGCTTTTACGTGCATATAAAACTGGCCTTTATCATCCGCGGATCCGCGGGCAAATACTTTTCCATCTTTTATTATGGGTTCAAAAGGCTTGCTGTGCCATAGTTCCAGCGGCTCTGCCGGCTGCACATCATAGTGGCCATACACTAAAACCGTTGGCTTATTTTTATCAATAATTTTTTCTCCGTAAATAACCGGAAATCCATCGGTATTCATAACTTCCGCTTTGTCGGCGCCTGAGGATAGCAAACTATTTTTAACTGCTTCTGCGCATTGGGTCATATCGTTTTTATGTTCACTTTTTGCGCTTACAGAGGGAATGCGAAGCAGTTCCATCATTTCATTTAGAAACCTTTCTTTATTTTTTTCCTGGTATTCTTTCCATTCTTCCATAATAATCGGTATTTTCTTTTTATTGTAATGGAACGAATGTATAACTTTTGAGTAAAACAAAAGAGATAAAAAGATTAACTGAATTCGTAAATAAAAGTTTGGTTTTCATTCAAAGGATGTTATACATTTGTGCCAGATTGCTTTTCAATACATCAGCCTTTGTTTTAGTTGCACCATTTTTTAAAGGATGCCTCTATTACAAAGGCTGAGTCTATTTTAGGGAGTGTTCTGTTCAACTATTTTATTGTTGAATTGTTCAATTGTTCCATGAAACGATTCAGCAATAAAAACAACGAAACAATAGAACCATAAAACCATTAAAAAAATCAACTTCTATTAAAATTACCTAAGACCCGCTTAATACTCAATCTCATACTTTTGGCAACGCGGAAATAATATTCTTTGTTGAATAATTGAGAATCGTGCATGGCTTTGTAAGTAAGAAAAAATCCGACTGGCGAAAGAATAATCACTGGTAACCACATTCCCATCAGAGGGCTGAGTAAATTATCCTTCGTAAATTTTTCTCCAAAAATATTCAGCAAATAAAAGATAAGGAAAAATATGAGAGCCATTACGAGAGGCAAGCCGAGTCCCCCTTTGCGAATAATAGAACCCAGTGGCGCTCCTATAAAAAACAACACAAGGCATGCCACGGAAAGGGATAGTTTTTTGTGCCATTCCACCTGGCTCTGTGTTATTTCTGCACGCCTGTTTTTATACTCGCTTGCTGCAATTTCGGTAACATTCCGAATGTTGCTGATGGCATTTATTGTTTGATCATAGACAATGCTTTGCAGGCTATCAGGAATAATAGCGGTAAAAGATTTCACTTTTTTGTTATCAACTTTCTTTTGCGCCCTGCTCATTTGTTCTTTTGTAGTTGTGGAATCTTTGAACTTTGTGTATTGCACATAAGCGGTAAGGTCTCGCTTTGTGGTTTTAAAAAGTGAATCCGGAATTTTTTTTAGTGAATCCAGATCCACGTTTAACTGGCGCATGGTCTTCATGCGAATATTATTCATAAAAAGACTGTCGGAAGTCTTTTGGAGATTGAGCTGGCTAAGATCAAACAGCTTATTGTATTCTTTAAAACCCAGATTAATAAATTCAGTTTTGGATGTATTGTAACCACCCTTTTCTTCATATCGGTTTCCATTTCCCAAACGGAATTCAAGGAATTTTTTGTCGGCACTCATGGTCATCTTCCCTTTCTCGGAAATAATCGTGTTATCCTGCACGCCATTAGATTGTTCATAAATTAATACATCATGCAGAGTGCTTTTGTCCTTTTCTTTTTTACCAACTTTTATGGAAAAGCCGCGAAACCCATTATAAAAAACACCGTCTTTCAAATCGAATGCCGGGCTTTTTTGATAAATATCATGGTAGATAACAGCAAATTTTAAATTGGCAACAGGCGCTATATAATTGGCAAATAAAAACGCAACACCGGAAAAAAGAAGGGATATAAAAAACAGGGGCCGCATAAAACGTAACAAAGAAATCCCTGAAGATTTAATGGCAACCAGTTCAAAGTTTTCGCCCAATTTACCAAACGTCATAATGGAAGAAAGAAGTATGGAAATGGGCATGGCAAGTGTAACCAGCGTGGCACTGGCGTAAATAAGAAATTCGGTAAGGGTTAAAAAATCAAGTCCTTTGCCTACCAGGTCATCAATATATTTCCACAATATCTGCATCATGAATACAAACAACGTGATGAAAAAGGTAGCGATGAACGGCCAGAAAAAAGCCTTTAGAATAAGTTTGTCTAATTTTTTAAACATGTAAAAATTTGCCGGGAAGATTGTCTCTAATTAATGTAATTCAAATTACGAATAACGAAGCAAAAATACATCAATTGAATCAGTGGAATCAAGCCCGGAGTTTTTTGAAGAATCATTTAAAGATATCCTCCAATTTATAAAGATCAGTTTCCACCCAGGCGATGAAAAAGCTCTTTGACCTGCGTTTGCCAGAGCTGACTTTGGTCTTTGATATCTTTCTTTTCAGCATAGTCATGTATCACTAAAATAGTCTGATTGGTAACTTCAGATTTTTCGATACTGAATTCAAAATATTCATCCTTTGGCGAATCAACCCAATGAAAACGTATAAATTTATTTTCTTCCTTTTCGATCACTTCTGCCTCTTCTGAAGATCCGGACCAGGTAAAGTTAAAGACACCATCACTATCTTCTACTTTGTCTGCAAACCATTCCTGCAAGCCAGAAGAGCTTGATAAGAATTCATATAATATCGCAGGGGAACACCTCACCGGATACTCAACTGTGTATTTTATTTTTTTACTCATCGTATAGATTAAATGGTTCTCTTTATGTGCAATAATAGAAAATAAATCAACCAACCTACATAAAATATTTATTTTTTGAAAACTTTATTTTTTTAACCTTCACTTTTTTATAATTTAATCTGCGTTTGAGTATAAAAACCTTTAATATTTTTGGATACATACTTTAATGGGTATAAATTACGTTTACTATACGAGAGAATATTTATTAAGCCAAAATTAAAAGTAACCCTCAAATTACCTTGTTATGACTATGCGTCAACTCAAGATCTCCAAATCAATTACCAGCAGGGAAAGCGATAGCTTAGACAGATATCTGCAGGAGATAGGAAAAGTGGATCTTATTACTCCCGAAGAGGAAGTGAAATTAGCACTTCTGATTAAACAAGGCGATCAAAGAGCCTTGGAGAAACTTACAAAGGCCAACCTTCGTTTTGTAGTATCTGTTGCCAAACAATACCAGAATCAGGGGCTTACGTTACCTGATCTTATTAATGAAGGTAATCTTGGTTTAATAAAGGCAGTACAACGGTTTGATGAGACGCGTGGTTTCAAATTTATTTCTTACGGGGTTTGGTGGATTCGTCAAAGCATCATGCAGGCGCTTGCCGAGCAATCGCGTATTGTACGGCTTCCGCTAAATAAAGTAGGCTTGACCAACCGTATCAGCAGGGCCTATTCGCAATTGGAGCAGGAAAATGAACGCACGCCTACAGCAGAAGAATTGGCCATTTATCTTGAAGTAGATGTGGCAGAAGTTTCTGCAACAATGAGTGTGGCGGCAAGGCATGTCAGCATGGATTCTCCTATGGGTGATGGCGACGAAAACACGCTTATGGATGTAATGGTAAATGGGAATGCAGAAAGTGCGGATGAACAAATTACATTCAGAGATTCACTGAGCCAGGAAATTCAGCGCTCGTTAAGTGTGCTTACGCCCCGCGAAAAAGAGATAGTCTGTTACTTTTATGGAATAGGTGTGGTAGAGCCACTAAGCCTGGAAGACATCGGTTTGAAGTATTGCCTCACCCGTGAAAGGGTGCGCCAGATAAGAGATAAAGCGATTATGAGATTACGAACTTTTTCGCAATCCAGTCTTTTGAAAGAATATATGGGAGTATGATTATCTAATTGGCTGATTAGCTAATTAGACAATTAAGAAATAGTTTTGCCACAACATGGATAATTATTTTAAAATAGGAAAATTAGCAGCCACTCATGGTGTTCACGGCCAATTGATTCTTGAACATTCTCTCGGAAAAAAAACTTCATTGAAAGGGTTGGAAACTATTTTTATTGAAGAAACAAAAGACACCTTTCTCCCTTATTTTATCGATTCCACTAAAATAAAAAATGATAAAGAAACGCTTATTTTAATAGAGGGAATTTCATCGAAAGAGGCGGCACATTTTCTTATTAAGAAAGAGGTTTGGCTGAATGAAAATGATTTTAAAAAGTTTGCCGCAAGTGCAGCGCCCATTTCTCTGTTAGGTTTTATGGTTGTAAATGATGGTGTAGAATTAGCAGAAGTGATTGAAGTAATTGAGCAGCCGCACCAGGTACTATGTAAAATTATGCTTGGAAATAAAGAAGCGCTGATACCCGTGCATGAAGATTCTTTGGAAAAAATAGATACCAAAAATAGAAAGCTATTTGTAAACCTTCCGGATGGTTTATTGGATATTTATAAAAATGCCTGATAAAAGGAATGTGTAATTTTGCATTCAATCTATGCCTGAAACTTCTTCAAATATTATTGCCCACTTCGACCTCGATTCATTTTTTGTTTCAGTGGAACTTTTGAAAGCACCTTCATTAAAAGGGAAGGCGGTGATAGTAGGCGGCCATAATGAAAGAGGCATTGTTACCACTTGTAGTTATGAAGCAAGAAAGTTTGGCGTTCATTCAGCTATGCCCATGAAAACCGCCATGCGCCTGTGTCCGCATGCTGTTGTCATTTCCGGAACATATTCCGAATACACGAGGTATTCAAAATGGGTAACACAAATCATTGCGTCAAAAGCCCCGCTTTTTGAAAAAGCTTCTATAGATGAATTTTATATTGACTTACAGGGAATGGATCAATTCTTCAACCCGCTGAAATGGACGATTGAATTGCGCGAGCTGATAATAAATGAGACCGGGCTTCCTATTTCTTTTGGAATCGCAAAAAATAAAATGGTAGCAAAGATGGCTACCAATGAAGCAAAGCCCAATGGTTTTCTCCAGGTTCCGCTGGGAAAAGAAAAAGAATTTTTAGCGCCATTGGAAGTAAATAAAATACCGGGAGTGGGAGAGCAAACCAACCGGATTTTAAATTATCACGGAATAAAATTGATAAAAGATATTCATAACACCACGCCAGAAAATTTTGAAAAGCTATTGGGCAAATGGGGTTTTGAACTTTGGAATAAAGCACAGGGAAATCATTCATCCACCATATCTGAGTACCATGAACAAAAATCTATTTCAAAAGAAAATACTTTTGAAGAAAATATAATCGACGTTGATTTTTTGATGAGTGAAATCGTGCGAATGACGGAAAGAATTTCTTTCGAACTAAGAAAAGAAGCGAAGGTGGCAGGTTGTGTTACTATCAAATTAAGGTATCCCGACTTTGAAACTACTTCCCGTCAGGCAAGCATTCCCTATACTTCCGCAGATGATGAGATCATTCCGGTGGCAAAAGATATTTTTCATAAATTATATAGAAAAGGAACTCCTGTGCGTTTGCTGGGAGTGCGCCTTAGCGATTTGACCAATGATGCGGTTCAGACCAATTTATTTCAGGATACTGAAAGAAAAAATGTTTTATACAAAGCGATTGATGGAGTAAAAAACCGGTTTGGAAATACTTCAGTTTACCGGGCATCGGGGAAATAAAATAATAATTAAGATTCGGTAAAAAGAATATCGTTTAAGGTTTTCTTTTCCAGTACTTTTAAAGTAGCATCTCTTGCTACTATCATCATTTTACGGATGCCGCAGGTAGCCTCATCGCAATCAATACATTTTTCATAAAAGTTTAAACTTACACAGGGCAGCAAAGCGATTGGCCCATTAATAACTCTGATTACTTTAGCAAGGTTAATTTTTTTAGGTGATACTTTTAAAACATATCCACCGCCCTTTCCTTTCTTACTTTCGAGCATGTCCGCTTTCTTTAATTCATTAAGAATATTTTCAAGAAATTTTAAGGGAATTTTTTGTTGAATAGAAATCTCAGAGATCCTTACAGGCTCTTTGCCATAATAGACGGCAAGATGAGCGAGCGCCCTAAAGGCATACTGAGTTTTTTTTGATAACATTTTTTATGCAATTATTTTGGGGAGTAAAGTAATGGATATTTCTCAAAAGACAAATTTATGAAATTATCCCTACCGTTTTGGTAGGATATTAATATATTCGCAGCATCTTTTAATTTAAAACCTTTAGTCATGAGTTTACAATTAGGTGATATAGCCCCCGACTTTACTTCTGAAACTACAGAAGGTAAAATTAATTTTTATGAATTTCTTGGGGATGGATGGGGAGTAATCTTTTCACACCCTGCTGATTACACACCGGTTTGCACCACTGAATTGGGAAGAACAGCAGCTTTGAAAGATGAATTTGAGAAACGGGGTGTAAAAGTAATTGCGGTAAGTGTAGATCCTTTGGAAAAACATTTGGGATGGCGAAACGATATTAATGAAACGCAGAACGTTCATGTAGAGTTTCCTATCATTGCTGATGAAGATAAAACCGTATCCAACCTTTATGGGATGATACATCCTAATGCTTCTACAACGGCTACCGTGCGCTCTTTATTTGTAATCGGCCCCGATAAAACGGTTAAATTAATGATTACTTATCCCGCTTCTACAGGAAGAAATTTCAACGAAGTTCTAAGAGTGATTGATTCACTTCAGCTTACGGCTAAACATAGCGTATCAACGCCTGCTGACTGGGAATATGAAGATGATGTAATAATTTCGCCCGCAATAAGCACTGAAGATGCAAAAGTAAAATTTCCTAAAGGTGTAAGAGAAGTGAAGCCTTATTTGCGTTACACTCCACAACCTGAATTGTCTTAAAAGTTATTAAAGTATGATATTGGATTTGTTCGTAAAGAATAAGGCA
>DATCWN010000302.1:0-6430 GCA_036566285.1 Hanamia sp. | reverse complement strand
AATAAATTGTTACTAAAACAGTATTTGAAAGGACTACTTAGATAGCGAAAATGTGAATGGTCAGTAGTCAATAGTCAATGTTGACACGATATTTGAATAGTGAAAAGAACGGCATCTGCTATCTGTTAAGAGTGGCAGTTGGCGGACACTCATATGCTCAAAGCTCACCGTTCAAAGCATTCCCTAAAGTTCCGTTTCCTTGCTTGCCACGTAGTATCTTTGCATTTTAAATTAAAATTTATGTTAGATAAAATAGAGGATGCCATCCGGGATATACAAAATGGAAAATTAGTAATTGTAGTGGATGATGAAGACAGGGAAAATGAAGGAGATTTTATTACTTCAGCCAAAAATGTAACGCCGGAGATTATCAATTTTATGAGTAAGCATGGCCGCGGACTTATTTGTATGCCCATTTCTGAAAAGAGGTGCAAAGAGCTTGAACTTGATCTTATGGTGAATAAAAACACCGCCCTTCATGCCACGCCTTTTACGGTTAGCGTTGATTTGCTGGGTCATGGATGCACTACCGGAATCTCTGCTCATGATCGTGCAAAAACGGTTCAGGCAATTTTAGACCCCAAAACCAAACCTGAAGACCTGGGAAGACCGGGACATATTTTTCCTTTACGTGCAAAAAGTGGCGGCGTATTAAGAAGAACCGGCCACACGGAAGCCACGATTGACCTTGCAAGCCTGGCAGGGCATGGAGAAGCGGGCGTGTTGGTAGAAATTATGAATGAAGACGGTACCATGGCACGGCTTCCTGAACTTCAAAAAATAGCTGCAAAACACAATCTGAAACTGGTTTCCATAAAAGACCTGATCGCTTATCGCCTCAGTATTGAAACACTTATTAAAGAAGAGGTAAGGGTAAAAATGCCTACGAAATATGGTGAATTTGAATTGATCGCTTTTACCCAGCTCAATACGGGCGAAGTACACATGGCGCTTAAAAAAGGGGATTGGGAAAAAGGTGAAACCGTTTTATTAAGGGTGCATTCAAGTTGCATGACAGGAGATATTTTAGGCTCACTGCGTTGTGATTGTGGTGACCAATTGCATACGGCCCTGAAAATGGTAGAAGCGGAAGGAAAAGGCCTTGTGCTTTATATGAACCAGGAAGGGCGGGGCATTGGACTGCTCAATAAATTAAAAGCGTACAAATTACAGGAGCAGGGAATGGATACCGTGGAAGCCAATATTAAACTGGGCTTTTCTATGGATGAAAGAGATTATGGAGTGGGTGCGCAGATTTTAAGAGAACTCAATATTTCGAAAATCAGGCTCATAAGCAACAATCCTAAAAAACGCGCGGGCCTTCTTGGTTACGGGCTTGAAATAGTGGAAACCGTCCCGGTGGAAATAGCCCCTAATGCTTATAATGAAAGATACCTGAAAACAAAAAGAGATAAGATGGGACATAAAATTTTAGCGAAGGGATAATTTATTCTTCTATAGAATTTGTAAAGCTTATGTCAACTTTATTGTAAGAATTAAGCTTATCCAGGTTCAGGATGGTTTTATTGCCTGCCTCAGTTTTGTGATACATCGGGTTAAATTTTGCGCCAATAATTATTTCATTCAAAGTATAGGAAGTACGCGAAACAACAGTGTTGGAAAACATGTCATCAAAGGCTTTTATGAAAACTAAAATTTCTCCTTTTGCATTTTTAAAATCTTCTTCGGTAAAATTATAAAAGGGACTTGTTTCTGTAATCGGATGCACGACGGTCCAGCTAAGTGTAAGCGAGTTTACCATGCTATATTCTAAAGGAAGCTGATAAAATTTATTCACCATTTTCCCATTTTCTTCTCCTACCAATCCTAAAGTGATTTTTGCTTCTGCATCGGTTAAGGTTGTATTTTTAAAAGGAGCCAGCCGCAACATGATTGCTTTTCCATTGTTGAACGGAGCCAGCAATGCATTGTCGCTAAACCGTATAAAAGCTTTGGGCCTCGAGAACCGACCATATAATAAACCGGTGATTACCGCAAGTGTTAGCAATCCCAATAAAGCTTCGAGGGAAGAGATGGAACTGGCCAGAAAGCTTACGGGGCTTACTCTTCCATAGCCAACCGTGGTAAATGTTTGGCAACTAAAAAAGAATGATTCGGCGAAATTAGAAAGATGAGAAGTTGGCGTAATCCCTGCAAGGTCTTCCACACCCATGGAAAAATATACAATGGCAAAGATCAGATTTATGGCGATGTAGTAAACAATAATGCATAAAAGGAATTTCCATTTTGGCATTAAAAGCAAGGTATGGTACCAGCTAGTTTGTTCAAAATATCCAATTCCTTTTTTGGTTACATTAGGCTCGCCGTTCTTATTGAGAAACCTGCCGCCGTAATCAGATGAATTAACGCCAAAACCAGTATTGATTTCAGACCTTGCTTTCGGATTGATTTTACGAATTTTGAACATACTATTTTTTGAAGTTATTCCATTCAATGCCCTAAATGAGTACATTAAAAATAAGTGTTCAACAAGAAAATAAAAATAATTTTCTTTCGAAGTTTATGTGAAGTAAAAAACAAAGATGGTTTAAATTGAAAGTTTCTTCTAAAGAAGAGGGGCACAGAAACTTCTTGGTTTCAAGATTAAGGGAAAGGCTGAACAAAATCTTCCTGGTTTGGGGAGACATTTTACTACTTTTATAAAATTTAAAAATATAGTAAGAATGCGTATTGTCTCTATTCTTGATAATGATTTTTATAAGTTCACCATGCAAAATGCTGTGGTGAATTTGTTTCCCAAAGCGCGCGCTAAATATGCGTTTATCAATCGTGGCAATCATGCCTTCCCGGATGGATTTGGTAAGGCGTTGCAAAATGAAATTGTACAGCTTGTTCAATTAAAATTAACCGCGGAGGAAAAGAATTACTTATCACTTAATTGTCCTTATCTCGCTCCCACTTATCTCGATTTTCTCCAGGGGTTTCGGTATGATCCCAATGAGGTTTTCATTTCCCAGACCGGATCTGAATTGTCGGTTACAATAGAAGGTTATTGGTACCGCACCATTTTATGGGAAGTGCCCATTATGTTTTTGATTTGCGAATTATTTTATGAAATGACGGCGCAGCAAAGAGTTTCAGATGCCGAGGTAGTACTTACTGCAAAGAACAAAATTGAAAAATACAGGGCATTAAACATTACTATTGCTGATTTTGGAACCCGCCGCCGGCATTCTTACGACGTACAAAAAATTGTGGTAAAAACGTTGAAAGAATATGGAGCTAATTGTTTTATTGGCACTAGTAATATTCATCTCGCGATGATTCTTGGAACCAAACCGATCGGCACCCATGCACATGAATGGTTTATGTTTCATGCGGCAAAATTCGGTTATAAAATGTCAAATTCATTAGCCCTGGAAAATTGGGTGCAGGTGTATCGCGGCGACCTGGGCATTGCCTTATCCGATACTTACACCACGGAAGTTTTCTTCCAGGCATTTGATAAAAAATTCAGTAAACTCTTCGATGGCGTTCGGCACGATAGTGGCGACCCGCTTGAATTTGCTGATAAAACGATTGCCCATTACAAACAATATGGTATTGATCCGTTATCCAAAACAATTATTTTTTCCGATGCGCTGGATTATGAAAAAGTAAAACACATCGCTGATTATTGCAAGGGAAAAATTGGTATTTCATTTGGAGTCGGTACCAACTTTACCAACGACGTTGGATTGCAACCTTTGAACATTGTTTTGAAAATGACAGACGCATTGCCCGATGAAGGAGTATGGAACCCGGTGGTAAAATTATCGGACGAAAAAGGAAAGTACACAGGTGAATCAGACGCGATTTGTTTGGCCAAAAAAGTATTGGGATTGAATTGATATTTGTTCACAGGACTCCTTCGGAAAAATGAGATGTACGATTTTTGACGTACGAAGTCTCCTGCTACTTGCGCCCCGCTTCTCCTTTTTCATTAGATTTGCGCAAAAAAGCTAATGCTTTGTATCTTCCATCAATCTACGGATCCATATTTTAATATTGCTACTGACGAGTATATTTTCAGGAACATCGAGGAAGATTGCTTTATGCTATGGCGAAATGACAATGCCATCATTGTGGGAAAACACCAGAATACCCTGGGGGAAATTAATTTCGATTATGTAAAACAAAATAACATTCATGTAGTAAGAAGGCTTTCCGGCGGAGGTGCGGTATATCATGACTTAGGAAATCTTAATTTTTCTTTTACCAAAACAGGAACAGATTCCAGCATGATGGATTTTGAAAAATACACGCGGCCTATCGTAGAGGTTTTAAGGAATCTTGGCACCAATGCGCGTTTTGAAGGAAGGAGTGACATCATGATTGATGGCAAAAAAATTTCAGGAAATGCAGAGCATATTTTTAAAAATAAAATTCTGCATCATGGTACTTTATTGTTTTCATCGCACATGAGAAATGTGAGTGAAGCATTAAAAATACATCCTTTAAAATACCAGGATAAAGCCGTGAAATCAGTACCGAAAAGAGTTACCAATATTTCAGATCATTTGCCTGTGCCGCTCACTATTGAAGAGTTTACGCAGAAAATAATGGATCATGTAATAGCTACCACCGAGGGCAGCAAGCTTTATAATTTTACAGAAAAAGATCTTGAAGCCATTGGCAAGATCCGGGATGAAAAATATGCCACGAGGGAATGGAATTATGGTTACTCGCCCAATTATAGTTTTAAAAAAGCAATAAAAGCTTCGGGAGGTATGCTTGAAGTGAATCTTGAAGTAGAAAAAGGCGACATTAAAAAAGTGAAAATATCCGGAGATTTTTTTAATAAAAAAGATACAGATGAAATTGAAAGGGCTTTGGTAAACGTAGCTCACGATGAATCAGCCATCCGCAAGGTTTTGGGCAATTATACTATTGAAAAATATTTTACAAATATGACAGAAGATGATTTAATGGAAGCGATGTTCTAGTGGATTTAAGGTAAAGGTTAACTGATGCCAAAAAGGAGGTTATTTATTGTTTTGTTTAATTTTTCTAAAAGAATTTTAAGAAAGTAGTTAATAGCTTATTAGTATATTGCAAAAGCATCGCTACAATTATGCAAGAAATTAATTTATCCGGAAAAAAGTATAAAAGCAATTCCACTAAAGTGAATTTGCAGGTATTAAATTTTGAGGAAGATAATATCTACTTCTCTTATATGCCCTCTTTCGATTTGACCGGCTATGGTGAAACCGAGGAAGAAGCTAAAGAAAGTCTGACAATTGTTTTAGATGAATTTCTAAGATATACTTTAAATAAAAAAACTTTATTTATTGAAATGCAAAGACTTGGTTGGGATATAAAAGATAAGAAAAAACCAATGCGTGCTCCCCAAATATCAGATTTGATAAATAGCAATGAACAACTGAAAAAAATTGTAAACTGCAAGCAATATACAGCCTCAAATTATCAAACAAATATTCCCACCTTGAATGCCTAATCCTTTAAAAAATGTTTCATTACGGGATTGCAGGAAATTCTTAACCAAAGTGGGATGCCAAACAAAAAGAACAACGGGTGGTCATGAGCATTGGACCAGGGAAGATTTATTACGTCCTATAACCATTCAAACCCACATAGATCCTGTGCCTGAAAGAATAATGAAGCAAATATTGAGCACTTTAAAAATTGATAAAGAGGAATTTTTAAAAATTCTAAACAGTTAAGAAATACTATCAATAGTATCTACAGATAGTTGGCTTTTTTTAAAGACACCGGTGCTTTGTAATAAAAATCCAATCACAATTACCAGCAAAGCCCCAATCACATTCAGCCATAAAAATGAGATTACATCTGCTTTATAAATAAGAATGACCAGCACTTCTGAAATGATGGCACCATAAAAAATAGCGTTGGCTTTTATATATCTGAACCAAAAGGCCACGAGGAAAATTCCGAGTATGACTCCATAAAACAAGGACCCTAAAATGTTCACCGTTTCTATCAGGCTGTTACCCAGGTTGCTGGCAAACTGCGCCACAAGAATGCAAAATATCCCCCAGCAAAAAGTATAGAATTTTGAAAGACGGTAGTCCATTTTGGGTGTAAGTTCTTTCTTCAAAAACCGTTTATGAATATCCACCACAGTACACGATGCGAGCGCATTCAATGCTGCCGCAATGCTTCCCCACGCCGCGAGGAAAATAACTGCTATCAATAAGCCTATCAATCCTTTGGGTAAATAATCAATTACAAACCGGAGAAAAATAAAGTTAGTATCGTTTACACTTTCGCCGGGCAATGCCTGCGATAAAACGGCTTTGTATTCATTTTTTATTTCGTCTTTTTTTACATTGTCATCAGCGGCAGCCTGGGCATATTTTATTTCTATGGCTGCAAGTTCATTTTTGTAATTAGTTTCCTTAGCACGTTCCATCTGCGCTTCATTAAAATAGATGGGCGCTTTATTAAA
>DATCWN010000267.1:0-3808 GCA_036566285.1 Hanamia sp. | reverse complement strand
AAATTATCTTCGATTGTTAATCTGAGCTACAGAGACGAAGTACCACAGCGTGCAGAAGATATCTTAAATCAATTGATCATTTCGTACAAACAATCCGAAATTAATGAAAAGGATGCCCTCGCAAAAAACACTTTAAAATTTGTAGAAGAACGATTGAATATAGTATCACACGATCTTGATTCCATTGAAAAGAAAGTGCAGCAATACAAATCGGGCAGAGGCGCGGTTGATATTGGTGCCCAGGGACAATTGTATTTACAAAACGTAAGCACCAATGACCAGAAATTAAGCGAAGTAAACGCACAATTATCTGTTTTGGATCAGGTGGAAAAATTTGTAAAAAGTAAGGAGAGCGGCGGCGGCATTGTACCCTCCACGGTAGGTGTAAGCGATCCCATGCTTTCGCAACTGATGGATAGATTATATGCTTCGGAACTTGAGTATGAAAAGCTAAAGAAAACAGTAGGCGAAAACAATCCCAACCTGGTTTCTATCCGTGACCAGATCAATAAGATAAAGCCCAACATTTTACAAAATATTCAGAGCCAGCAGCAGAGTTTAAATGCTACAAAACGAAATATACAGGCTACTAATAGTGGATATACTTCTATGCTACAGGCAGTTCCGCAAAAGGAACGTCAATTGCTCGATATAAGCCGCGAACAGCAAATGAAAAGTCTTGTCTATGCTTCCCTGCTCCAAAAAAGAGAAGAAAGTGAACTTGCCTATGCCTCCACTGTTTCAAACAACAGGGTTGTAGATGATGCCCAGGCAAGCCCTTACCCGGTAAGCCCAAAGAGGCTACTTATTTATGCCATAACAGTTATGGTATTTCTGGGTGTTTGCTTTGCTATTATCACTATCCTGGAATCATTCACTGGTAAGGTGCTGTATCGCAGCGAAGTAGAATCCAGAACTTCAATTCCGATCATTGGTGAAGTAGCTTTCGATAAATCTAAAAAACCAATTGTTATTGAAGCCGGAAGAAGAAGTTTTATAGCGGAAGAATTCAGAAAATTAAGAATCTCCTTATCCTTTCTGGGAATTAATTCAAACCATAAAAAAATATTAGTTACTTCAAGTATTTCCGGAGAAGGAAAAAGTTTCATTGCAGCAAACCTGGCCATAAGTCTTGCTCTGACCGGTAAAAAGGTAGTGCTTGTTGATATGGACTTAAACAATCCTACTCTTGCAAAGATATTAGACGTGGAAAGTGGGGAAGGTGTTACCCAATTTTTAACCGGAGAAAAAGAGCCTGAGGAAATTATCAGACGTATAGCGGAGCATGAAAATTTATTTTTTGTTTCATCGGGTCACATCCCTGAAAATCCCTCCGAGCTTTTATCCAACGGGAAAGTAAAAAACCTGATTGATTACCTCGATAATGCTTTTGACCTGGTAATTATTGACACTTCGCCTCTGGTGCTGGTTACGGACGGCTATTTGCTTACAGGTCTGTGCGATGCTACTCTGTTTGTGATAAGGCATAAATATACCCCAAAAATGTTGATTAAGAGAATAGATGTAAATAATCATATCAATCCAATTAATAATCCAGCTATTATTTTTAACGGAGTAAAAGTTAGAGGATTCTTTAAGAATAATTACGGATACGGATATGATTATGTTTATGGAAATAAACAAAGAGAGAAAGAAAAAAAATCATTAGTTAAATCCTAAAACCAATATCTTATATGGAAAATCACCTGACTCAATACATTAGGATGTAAGCGAGAGTGGCGAAGCCCTGCATATCCTTCAGTATAAGTATCAATCCTTATGAATAGCTGCAATTTTCATTTTAAAAAAGAAAAATTATGCAGAAGAATTGGTATATCGTTTATACAAAGCCTAAAAGTGAAAAGAAAGTCGCCGCTTTGTTGACCAAAAAGAAAATCGAAAACTTTTGTCCGCTTAATTGCAAATCTATAGTGCAATTCAGAAAAAGTAAGTTAGTTTACGAGCCTTTATTTAGTTCCTACGTATTTGTAAACCTTGAAGAAAGCGAAATTAATTTATTGAGACAAATTGAAAACGTGGTAAGCCTCGTTTTTTGGAAAGGGAGACCAGCCGTAATCTATCATGAGGAAATTGAAGCCATCAAAGAATTTACCGGTGATCATCAGAATATTAAATTAGAGAAAACCCAGGTAAATTTAAATGGTGAACCAAAAGCTGGCGACGATCGTTCCTATTCCATTGATGGGAAGATTTTAATTATAAAAAATAAATCCATACGGGTAAATCTGCCTTCACTTGGCTTTACTCTTGTAGCAGAATTGGAAGGTGAAAGCGTGCTGGGAAGAGAAGTTTCATTTGGAAATAAAGAATTCTCTTTACAATAATTGTTTTACACATTCTTTCTCGCATGCCTTATGTTTACTAAGGATCCAACTTCCAAATTAAGTTTATCTAATTCGTGTAATTCGTATAATCCGTGTAATTCGTGTTCACAAATACTTTCTCTATAGGAATGAAAAATGCTTACCTATTTCTTTAGTAAAAACCTATAATTGCTGCACCTTGCGCAATAAATTTATCATTCCACAATTCTTAATTATAGTAAAATGAAGACAGCGCTTATCACCGGCATCACCGGGCAAGATGGAGCATATCTGGCAGAACTTCTCTTATCAAAAGGTTATGTAGTTCATGGCCTCAAACGAAGGTCATCTCTTATCAACACATACCGTATTGACCACTTGTATGTGGACCCTCATGAGGAAAATGGCAATTTCAAACTTCATTATGGTGACATGACGGACAGCACCAATCTGATTCGAATTGTGCAGGAAACACAACCCGATGAGATATACAACCTTGCTGCTATGAGCCATGTGAAAGTAAGTTTTGATAATCCTGAATACACCGCTAATGCAGATGGAATCGGAACCTTACGATTGCTTGAAGCCATTAGGATCTTAAAATTAGAAAACAAAACCCGCTTTTACCAGGCATCTACCTCAGAATTATTTGGAATGGTGCAAGAAGTACCTCAAAAAGAAACGACTCCCTTTTACCCAAGAAGCCCGTACGGGGTGGCTAAATTATTCTCTTACTGGACTGTGGTAAATTACCGGGAAGCCTACAATATGTTCGCCTGCAATGGAATTCTTTTTAATCATGAAAGCCCATTAAGAGGAGAAACTTTTGTAACAAGAAAAATAACAAGGGCTGTAGCCGCCATAGCCCAGGGTTTACAGGATACTTTGTACCTCGGAAACTTAAATGCACAAAGAGACTGGGGACATGCTAAAGATTACGTAGAAGCCATGTGGAGGATACTTCAACAAGACGAGCCGGAAGATTTTGTAATAGCTACCGGAGTTACTACCGCTGTAAGAGATTTTGTAAGAATGGCCTTTTCTGAAGTAGGCATTGACCTGGAGTTTATTGGAAAAGACTCTGAAGAAAAAGGAATTGTAAAGGCCTGTAAAAATCCTGATTATCAGTTAGAAACAGGAAAAGAAGTAGTAGCTATTGATGCTAATTATTTCCGTCCAACAGAGGTAGACCTACTGATTGGCGATGCTACCAAAGCAAAAGAAAAATTAGGCTGGCAGCCAAAATATACATTGCCAAAACTGGTAAAGGAAATGGTAGCGAGTGATTTGGAAACTTATAAGAGGAGTTTGGAGAGGAAGTATTTTATGTAAGAATCAAATTTGAGATCGCTGATTGAACAATTAATTAAAGGATGAGAGATAAGATTTCCCGTATTTTTAGATTTGTAGATAATCTTATCAATAAGGGGCAGGAACGTAGCATAAAAGCTAAGAAGAATATTATCGCTTCATTTTTTATTAGA
>DATCWN010000451.1:0-4441 GCA_036566285.1 Hanamia sp. | reverse complement strand
CCGGAAGGATTGGTTTTGAAAATGTATCCGAATAAATTGGCAGGAAATGTGGATGTAATCAACGGCCTCAATCACTACATCGGAATGAAAACTCTTCACGCAAATAACTTTATAGAATTCACCATACTGCCTTATATCATTGGATTCTTTGCTGCATTTTGCTTCCTCGTTGTATTAATTAATAAAAGAAAATGGCTATTGGGTTTGCTGATTTCATTTATTCTTTTTGGCATCATCGCTATGATAGATTTCTACAGGTGGAATTATAATTATGGCCACGACCTTGATCCAAATGCTCCTATACAGGTGCCCGGTATGAGTTACCAACCTCCCATCATCGGATACAAACAATTATTGAACTTTGGCGCTTATTCTATTCCCGATATTGGTGGATGGATATTTATCGGCGTTGGCTTACTATTATTGACAGCATTGATAATAACTTTTAAAAAGAAAAAGAACATGAAAATTTCTTCATTTGCGACTAAGGCTACTGCCCCGGTTTTATTGTTCCTTATTTTTGGATTCATGTCTTGTAATTCAGGACCGCAGCCAATTAAGCTTGGACAAGATGCATGCAGTTTTTGCAAAATGAGCATTGCCGATAATCGCTTCGGTGCAGAAATCATTACTAAAAAAGGAAAGGTTTATAAGTTTGACGACATGCATTGCGTACTCGGATTTATGAAAGCAAACACCATTAATAATAACGACATCAAAGAAACATACCTCGTCAATTTTGAAGAGCCGCATAATTTTATTGTAGCTCAAAAAGCATTTCTTTTAAAAAGCGATGAGCTGCATTCGCCCATGGGCGGCAATGTCGCCAGCTTTGATAATGAAACCAAATTGAAAGAAGTGGCACAAAAAATTAAAGGCGAAACCGTAACGTGGGACGCATTGATTAATAAAAAATAATGCAAAAAATCATAAACATACTATGCTTGTTCATCTTTTTATTCGCACTTACGACTGCGGATGCAAAGACGATCCCTGTGGGGAAAAGCAGGCCAATTAAAACCATACAAAAAGGCATTGACATTGCTCAAAACGGCGACACGGTTTTAGTGGATGCGGGCATCTATAAAGAAGGAGGAATTGTTATTCAAAAATCAATTGTATTAAAAGGAATCAATCACCCGGTAATTGATGGCGAATACAAACATGAAATCCTTTTTGTAAGGGGAAAGGAAATAACCGTTGATGGCTTTAAATTACAACACACCGGCCGCTCAGAAATTAAAGACATTGGCGCCATAATGATCTATGATAGTTATCATGTTACCGCCATCAACAACATCGTAGATGACGCGAACTTTGGTATCTCTCTTCAAAACAGCAGAAATTGTACAGTAAAAAATAATTCGATAACCGCCTACGGAAAAAATGAAGTGCAAAGCGGCAATGGCATTCATTGCTGGAAGTCGGATAGCTTATTAATTATAGGAAATAAAATAACCGGCCATCGTGATGGTATCTATTTTGAGTTCGTCACGAACTCTTTGGTCTGGAGAAATATCAGCAGAAAAAATGTGCGCTACGGAATTCATTTTATGTTCTCGCATCATGACACTTACATTGGAAATGTGTTTGAAGAAAACGAATCCGGGGTGGCCGTGATGTACACCAATAACATTCACATGTACAACAATTATTTCCTGAACAACTGGGGCGGCGCGGCTTACGGCATTTTGCTAAAAGACATTACCGACAGTGAAATATCAGGAAATGTTTTTACAAAAAATACTACAGCCCTACACATGGAAGGATGCAGCCGGAATAATTTTTATAAAAATTCTTTTTCTAATAATGGCTTCGCAATAAAAATACAGGCGAGCTGCGATGACAATACTTTCTACAATAATAATTTTACGGGAAACACTTTTGACATAGGCACTAACGGATCACTGGTGCTCAATACTTTCAATGGAAATTACTGGGATAAATATGAAGGCTATGATATTAACCGGGATAATACCGGCGATGTTCCTTACCATCCTGTAAGTATGTACTCGATGATCATCGAAAGCAATCCCGCTGCCCTTATGCTTTTCAGAAGCCTGATCGTTTCTTTATTAGATAAAAGTGAAAAAATATTACCGGGTATTACGCCCGAGAATTTAAAAGACGAAAAACCATTAATGAGGCCGTTGCCACTATGATAACAACAAAAAACATCACCAAGAAGTTTGGAAAATTAAAAGCGCTGGATAATATATCTGTTACATTTTCAAAGGGAGAATGCATCGCTTTGCTCGGGCCGAATGGCTGCGGAAAAACCACTTTGATAAAATCATTGTTAGGAATGGTGGTGCCCGATAGCGGCACTATTCATTTTAATAATGAATTAATTTCCAACAAATGGATGTACCGCAGCCAGATTGGCTACATGCCGCAGATAGGCCGCTACCCCGAAAACATGACCATTGCACATGTGATTGACATGATGAAAGACATCCGTAAAGGAAGTAATGCCAACCCTGATGAAGACCTGGTAAAAAGCTTTGGCCTCACAGACATGATGCAGAAAAAGATGAGTACGCTTTCCGGCGGTACTACGCAGAAAGTGAGTGCTGCGCTGGCTTTCATGTTCAACCCTGATGTACTGATTCTTGATGAGCCTACCGCAGGATTGGATCCGCTTTCATCAGAAAAATTAAAACAAAAGATAATCCAGGAAAAACAAAATGGCAAATTGATACTAATCACTTCGCATATTTTAAGTGAATTAGATGACCTGATCACTGAAGTATTTTATATGCAGGAAGGGAAGCTATTATTTCACAATAAGTTTGCTGCGTTGAAAGAAGAAACAGGTGAAATAAAATTATCAAAAGCTATTGCGAAGATCATGAGGGAGCAGGAGTTGGTTTAAGAGGGTTAATTGGTTCATTAGTTTATTGGTTTATTAGTTTATTGGTTAATTGGTTAAATGGTTTGTTATGAAAAAATTATTAAAATATGTGATCGTTGATATTATCCAGAATAAAATCGTGTTGATCTATACTTTTTTATTGCTTGTAATATCACTGAGTGTTTTTAATCTTGAAAACAATTCAGCCAAAGGATTGCTCAGTTTATTAAACATCGTCCTGATCATCGTTCCTTTGATCTGCATTATTTTTTCAACGATCTATGTTTATAACAGCTCGGAATTTATAGAGCTATTGGTCAGTCAGCCTTTAAAGAGAAGAACCATCTGGCTCAGTTTATTTGCAGGATTATCTTCTTCCCTATCACTGGCTTTTTTTATCGGGGCAGGAATCCCCATTTTAATGTACCACGCGGACAGCACCGGAATCATAATGATTATTTCCGGTTTATTTTTAACCGTAGCCTTCGTAAGCATTGCGCTGCTGGCGGCCGGACTTACACGGGATAAAGCAAAAGGAATCGGCCTCTCCATTTCTTTATGGCTTTTCTTTTCATTGATATTCGATGCGCTGGTTTTATTCTTTTTATTCCAGTTCCAGGATTATCCTTTGGAAAACATAATGGTGTTTTTAAGTTTCTTAAATCCAATAGACCTCAGCCGTGTGCAGATACTTTTGCAAATGGACATCTCGGCTTTGATGGGATATACCGGGGCCATCTTCCGTGACTTCTTCGGCAACACTACCGGCATCCTTCTCTCCTTCCTGGGATTGTTTACCTGGATCATTTTCCCTTTAATGTTTTCATTGAAGAAATTTAAGAGGAAAGATTTGTAGAAACCTACCGACCTTCGTCTGACGTAGAGATAAAGGCCATCAGATGCGGAAAAACCGACTGAACATTGCCATCATGAAAAACGTTGATTTTCTGAGGAAATAAAGAAATACAAAACAAATTCTATAAGCTTTTTCTATTCTTACACTTAATTTACAATTAACTATTTATTGATAAAAAATATCAGTACCACCAAAAATACTGGTTTCATATTATTATAAATAATGGGAGCTTACTTAATAGTTAAGCCAGATATTTATCAACTTAAAAAAGTGGTATCAAAGTCAAATTTTTTGAATTGCCTTGAACACAGTGAAAATCATACGGGAAGGGTAGTGATTTTTTTAATAAAAAAAAAAATTAATTATTTGTAACCGAATTATATATTTGTTTCTCTATTAAGTATTGTTTCTTAAATAAGTTTTATCAAACGTTTTATTTTTTAACCTTTTATTAATTAGTATGATCACCAAAACAATTGTTTATTCACGAAAACAATTTTCCAAATTTGTTTTTCCACTCATTTTGCTGATTGGCTTTTTCGTTCCTTCGCAACTTTTTGCCCAAACGAAAACTGTTACAGGTAAAATAATCAGTTCAGATGGCGCACCTATTGCAGGCGTCACCGTTCAGGAGCAAGGCACCAGTAAGGGAGTAGCATCTGATGCTTCAGGTAATTTTTCGTTGAGCGTGAGTAAGCCTGATGCAACACTGCTAATCTCTTCATTAGGTT
>DATCWN010000312.1:0-5634 GCA_036566285.1 Hanamia sp. | reverse complement strand
CCTCTAAAACGGGTAGAGAAAAAATTGTTATTACAGAAGTTCCTTACCAGGTAAACAGAGATGCATTAACCGAAAAAATCGGCCATCTTATTAATGATAAAATTATAGAAGGCGTATCGGATGTAAATAATGAAAGTAATAATAAAGAAGGAACCAGGATTGTAGTAGAGCTTAAAAAAGATACCATCGCACAGGTGGTTATTAATCATTTATACAAGCACAGCGAGCTTCAGACTTCATTCGGCATCAACAACGTAGCGCTTGTAAACGGAAGGCCGAAGATTTTAAATATTAAAGACCTTATTCGTGAATTTGTTGATTTTCGTCATGAAGTAGTTATAAGAAGAACCAGATTTGAATTAAAAAAAGCTGAGGAAAGAGCGCACATTTTGGAAGGATTTCTTATTGCTTTAGATCACCTGGATGAAGTAATTGCATTGATCAGAAATTCATCTACGCCGGATGTGGCTAAAGAAGGCCTGATGGCTAATTTCCAGATGAGTGATATACAGGCAAAAGCAGTTCTTGAATTAAGATTGCAGCGCCTTACCGGCATGGAAAGGGAAAAAATCAGAGAAGAGCATGCAGAGATTATGAAACTGATTGGCAGGTTGAATGAAATACTTAACGATCAAAATTTGCGCTTCCAGATTATCAAAGATGAAATAACAGAGATCAAAGAAAAGTATGGCGACAAGCGTAAAACTGAAATCGTTTATCTCGCTGACGAAATCAGTATGGAAGATTTGATTGAAGAGGAAGATGTGGTGGTTACCATTTCTCATTTAGGATATATAAAAAGAACGTCGGCTACAGAGTACCGCCAGCAGCGACGTGGAGGAAGAGGTGCACGGGGAAGCAAAACCCGGGAAGAAGATTATATTGAAAAATTATTTGTAGCCTCCACACATCACACCTTATTATTTTTTACAGAAAAAGGAAGGTGTTTCTGGCTAAAAGTATATGAAATTACTGACGGCGATAAGCAAAGTAAAGGAAGAGCTATTCAGAATTTAATCCAGATTCCGGCAGATGATAAAATAAGAACCATCATTACCGTAAAAAATCTACGGGACGAAGAATACATAAATAACAATTTCATTGTACTTTGTACCCGCAAAGGCATTATTAAAAAAACAAGAGTAGCTGATTTTTCAAGGCCAAGGCAAAATGGTATTAATGCCATTACCATAAATGAAGGCGATGAATTATTGGACGCCTGTCTCACTGACGGAAAACAAAATATAATGATGGCTGTGAAAAGTGGCCGCGCCATCAGGTTTCCGGAAGAAAAAGTAAGGCCGACAGGAAGAGGCGCCATAGGGGTTTTTGGGATTTCGGTAAATTCGGATAATGATGAAGTGGTTGGTATGATTTGTGTAAATGTTAATGATCCGGAAGTAAGTGTATTGGTTGTAAGTTCAAAAGGTTATGGAAAAAGGACAGCCGTTGAAGAATATAGAACAACCAACAGAGGAGGCAAAGGAGTAAAGACAATAAATATTACGGAGAAAACAGGATCATTGATCGGGCTGTTAAATGTTAATGAAACGCAAGATTTAATGATTACCTGCAAATCAGGCGTTACCATTCGTACTTCAATCGCGTCTATACGTGAAGCCGGCAGAGCCACACAAGGAGTGAAATTAATAAAGCTTGACGAAGGAGATGAAATTGCCGCTATCACTAATTTGAATGACAGGGAAATTGAAGAAGATGTAGAAGAAGCTGATGCGGTGGATGAAAATGGCGCTCTTATTATAAAAGATGAAAGCCAATCCGGTAGTGAGGAAGACTCAACAACAAGTGATCATTCAGAAATAACAAATGAACCGGATGATACTTCTGATGGTGAAACTGAAAATGACTCCGATGAGGATTCTGATAATGAACAGGATGATGAAACTGAAATTAAACCTGAAAATTAATTATTAATCAAAAATAAAAGCAATGAAAAAAACGGTTTTACCCCTTCTATTTATATGTCTTGTTTCATTAACTTTTGGGCAAACTGTAAAAAAGGCTACCTCATACCTGGAAGGCAATCAACTTGAAAAAGCCAAAACAGAGATTGATGGCGTACTGGCCAAAAACCCTGCAGATGCAGAAGGTATTTATCTAAAGAGTAAGATATATGAGAAGATAGCAGACAGCGCTCAGTTGCGAAGCCTAATTCCTGGCGATGCCAGAGCGGAAGCATTGGAAGCTTTTAAAAAATCAGTAGCCGATTCAAATAATATGAAATTAAAGCTGTTGATTATGAAGGATAATTATCAACCTGTATTTGGAATTTATGCCGGCTACTACGAAGATGCTGCGAAAGAATTTAATGATGCAGCGGCGGCAGGTAATAAGGCCGGTTTTGAAAAGGCAATGAATCTTTTTATACAAGCCGATAAAGTAGGCCAGTACATAGCTCAAAATAAATGGGCTACTATTGGCGAAGTAGATACCACGCTGGTTTTAAATATCGGAAAAGCAGCGCTTAATGCCGGAAAAGAAGATATGGCCAATGAATATTTTTCAAAAATAGCAGATGCCAATATTAAAGGATTGCAAGGCACAGAAGATGAAAGTTTTAAGGTGCCTTATCAATGGTTAACACTTCATTACAAAGAAGCAAAAGATGAAGCCAAAATGCTGAAATATGCAGCGCTGGGCAAACAATTTTTTCCGGATGATGATTACTTTGATTTTGTGCTGATGGATTACTACCGCGAGAAAAAAGACATACCAAACCTCTTTAAGAAGTATGATGAATTGGTAACAAAACATCCTGATAGCTTACAGTATCATTTTAATTATGCCAATGAAATTTTTGGTTACCTGTATAACAGCGATGAAGGCGTAGTAGTAACTAACAAAGAAAATTTATTAACTACGCTACATTCAGAACTGGATAAAGGAATGAAATTAAATCCAAACGATGTAAATACCAATTGGCTTTATTCTCAATATTTTTATAACAACGGAATAGAAGCACGCGACCGTGCATTGAAAATAAGAAGCACAAAACCCGAAGACGTAAAGAGTAAAGCCGATTTAAATGCTCAGGCCAAAGCCAGTTGGAATGATGCCATACCGTATGCCGATAAGGCCATCACTTTGCTGGAAGCCGACCATAAAAAAGCAGATAAGTCACGCTACAAATCTGTAGTGAACCTGATGCAGAATATTTATCAAAGCCTGGAACAAAAAGACAAACTCAAAACTTACCAGGACAAATATGATAATGCAGACCAGACGTTTGCAAACTAATTCTTCCAAATTCATTTGAATAGAAGAGAAGCCCGCATGAAAATGTTGGGCTTTTTTTTTGTGGTCTGGAATATTCTTCAAATTAAAACCATTAACCATTCACCATAGACCATTCTCCATTGACTATTCACGAGCTTTACTTCGTATCATTTATAATTTGCCGCGCCCGCCTTCCCGGTAAATAAATTTGAAATCCTATTCCTAAATTCAAATTACTACGATATGCCTGGCTTCCGAAACCCACGATGGCATTATATTTCAGTAAGGTTTCCAGCCCAATATTGGAAGTAACGAAATAAGCGTATCCCGGTCCTATTCCCAATCCTAACCCGGTAGTATTGGATCCTCCCGAAAGGCTTACGCCTTGAATACCCACATTTCCTTCAAAAAATAAACGGCCATGTTGCAAAACATTTACTTTAGGATCGTTGATATAATATCTTCCTAAAGCGCCCACTCCGTAATCTGTGGTGGTGCCTGCTCCTTTAGCAGTAACCAAACCAAAATCCAGGTAGGCACCCAAAGCCACATTGTCCCTGATAAAAAAAGCTAGTTTGGGATCAATTCGCATTTGGAAAGCGCCCCCGCCGCCAAGGGTTAAGTTGAAGTTGGCAAGATCGCCGCCAACCAATAGGTTTCCTTTTTGAATTTGTGCATCAGCTTTTGTGGTAAAAAAAGCTAATGCAATGATGAGCATCGGGATATTTCTTTTCATAATTTTTTTTTATTCCTCCCGTAAAATCTATGCCAATTGATACTTATTAACCAGGTATTGGTAAATTGCATCGCAACTAATTGGTAAAAATTAAAATGAAAGGTTGGATACAAAGTCTGAAGCAAACACACCTGGTAAAATCCATAGTATATTTTATAGTAGGAATCGTGAGCTATCCGGGTCTTGCCATCATCAATAAAGTCAGGATTAGTGGTACCCAACATATAAAAAATCTTCCAAAAAAAAATGTCTTATTTGTAAGCAATCACCAAACCTATTTTGCAGATGTGATTATGTTTCTCCACATATTTTGCGCAGTGAAATGGGGTAAAGAAAACAGACTGGGTATTCCATTTTATTTATTAAATCCTTTCACAAGGGTTTATTATGTAGCTGCAGCCGAAACGATGAGAAGCAGTTGGCTTTCCCGGCTCTTTACATGGGCAGGCGCCATTACTGTAAAACGAACCTGGCGTCCGGAAGGGAAAGAAGTGAGGCGTGGTTTGGAAACCGGTGACACGCGTAAAATATCAAGGGCTTTGGACAATAATTGGGTCATTACTTTTCCGCAGGGAACCACCACGCCATTTGCCCCGGGAAGAAAAGGAACCGCTTTTATTATTAAACATCACAAGCCTATTGTGATTCCTGTTGTGATCAACGGATTCTGGCGCGCCTTCAATAAAAAGGGATTGAAGTTTAAAAAGAAAGGATCCCTTTTAACTGTGCAATTCAAGGAGCCGCTTCAGTTTACTTATGAAGAAAGTATTGAAGAGATTTTGGAGAAAGTAATGGACGCCATTCAGCAAAGTAAAAAGTTTAGGTATCAGGTACCGGGTATTGAGAATCAAGTATCAGGTATCAAGAATTGAGATTGAAAATTAAGAATTAAGAACATCTGCTTATTTAAACAGCGCTTTCAATTCCGAAGCATCTTCGGTTCTCATTTTTCCTCCTAATATTAACCGAAGCTGGCGGCGGCGTAACGCACTTTCATAAAGATCTTTCTCTTCTTCCGTTTCAGGAATTAATTGAGGAACTACCTGCGGTTTTCCATTGCTATTTAGCGAGACAAAAGTATAATAGGCTTCATTGCTTTTATACCGGTTTTGTTTGATGATGTCTTCACCCCAAACGTTCAAATGCACTTCCATGCTGGTGTTGAAAGCGCGGGTTATTTTTGCTTCTATATGAACCACGTTGCCAAGTATCACCGGGTTCGTAAAAGAAATATTATCCACCGAGGCGGTTACCACGGGCCCGCTGCAATGCTTTGATGCGGAAAGTGCAGCAGCAATATCCATCCAGTACATCAATCTGCCACCCATTAAATTTCCATAAAGATTAGTGTCATTGGGCAATACCAATTCGGTCATTACGATTAAACTTTCATCCGCTTTTTTTGCATCCATTTATAATAAAATTTCGGCAAAGATACAATGGGCTCATTGGCTAACCGGTCAATTGGCCAATTAAATTTGGTGATTCATTTTTGATTGTAGAATTTCGGCTTCCAAACCTTAATGAATGAATATTTCTTTTGATGACACTGAAACTGCATTTGCTTATAAAACCAATGGCGAACTTAAAAAGGCCAGATTTCTTTTTTTTTCTATGGGAAAACAATGGCTGGCAAAACCCGGCTTACGAATTACACCCTG
>DATCWN010000310.1:0-9587 GCA_036566285.1 Hanamia sp. | reverse complement strand
TATGCTGGTGGTGCCTGGGATAAAGCAGGAATTATAACCAATTCGAATGATTGGTTTGAATACCTTGAGGATTTTAAAAAGAAATTGGAATACCCCGTTTTGGCTGATTGGGTTCAATAATATTTCAGGTTAAAAATCAGTAAAGTCAATTTAAAGATTCTTTTCACAAGAGAAAATCAAACTTACGATTTGTATGGGCTGTTTATGTGGGTTCAAAATTTATCTTTGTTCAAATAAAAAATTGAATTATGCAACCAATTAATACAGCACTATGTTCATTCGGAATGAGCGGTGTAGTTTTTCATGCGCCATTTTTAAATGTAAATCCGGGGTTTCATTTTTATGCAGTATGGGAAAGATCTAAAAACCTGGCGGAAGAAAAATATCCCGGTGTAAAAACGTATCGCTCGTTGGAATCTATGCTGGCAGATGATGCTGTGGAGTTGGTAATTGTAAATACACCCAATGCCACGCATTATGAATTTGCCAAAAAAGCATTGGAAGCCGGCAAGCATGTGATCGTTGAAAAACCATTTACTATTTCTGTGGATGAAGGAAAGGATTTAATTGAATTGGCAAAAAAGAAAAATAGAAAACTATCTGTTTATCAAAACCGCCGATACGACAGCGATTACAAAACGATAAAGAAAGTGCTTCAGGAAAATTTACTCGGCGACCCGGTAGAAGTGGAAATGCATTTTGACCGGTATAACGAAGAGCTTAGCCCTAAAGTGCATAAAGAAACTCCGGGTCCCGGCGCTGGTGTTTTATATGATCTTGGCGCTCATTTAATTGACCAGGCTTTGCAATTATTCGGAATGCCTGATGGTGTTTTCGCTGACATCAGAATTCTTCGCCCGGCATCGCAGGTGGATGATTATTTTGAATTGCTTTTTTATTATGAAAAATTAAGAGTTCGTTTGAAATCAAGTTATGTAGTAAGAGAAGCATTGCCCGGATATATTTTGCATGGATTTAAAGGTTCTTTTATAAAACCAAAAACAGACATCCAGGAAGATGAATTAAAAAAGGGAACCATTCCCGATAAAGCTGATTGGGGCACAGAGCCTGAAACAGAAAAAGGCTTGTTGCATACCGAAAAAGACGGCAAGGTTATCAGGGAATATATCACATCGGAGCAGGGAAATTATGGCGAATACTATGATGGTATGTTCAATGCCATACGCAATTCCAAAGTCGTACCTGTTTCGGCCCAGGATGGATTACATGTTATCCAAATTATCGAAGCCGCATTTCAGAGCAGTAAAGAGAAACGCTTAATACTTATCAATCCTCATTTCTAAATACGATTGGTTATTTCATTTCGCCCTCAATAAAGTCTTATCCAGCTTTAGATACACGACGTAGATCGTGTTAATTGGAAAACAGGTTTAATTCAAGAAGTTTATTTTGGTAATGGATAACAGCTTCTTAAAAAATTTTCATGCTTTTTTAATCGGGAAAGAACATAATAAAAAACTTCCGCCTGATTAGAGCGGAAGTCCTTTAATAATTTAACCTGGGGGTTTGTGGTTTTTCAGGTTTAAATTTTAAGACCCTTTGCAGAGCCAGTTTTCATTGGGATAATTCGTTTTATTTTTCTAAGGCATTGGATACAAAAAAAACAGAAGCTGACTGATATCGGATTTTTTGGTTTTTCCCGGATTAAAGGAAATGGTTTCTTTTCAATGGATTTGGATTTTCGATTAATGTTTGTTGAACATCAATCAACTTCTGGTGCAAAGATATATCGCCAGCATACTGTGCGCAAGAGCATTACTGCTTAATTTTTCATCTATTGTATTTACTGTCGTGAATGGTATATCAACGGAAAACTGTATCGTAAAAATACCTGCTCATCGGTTAGTTGGTTAATTGGTAAACCAATTTGGAGCTTCGCTAATTGGCACATTGGCCGATTAGCACATTAGCTCATTTTTTCTATCACACTTATTTTTCCGGTGCGTTCCATATATATCTCTTCCACATTGTCAAGCGTATTCTGATTCAACATTATCCTTACTTCTTCCATCACGTCGCCATAACTTAATGAACATTTCCTTAAATTTTTTGTGTTGATAATTCCATCTTTATATAGCAGGAGAGGAGCGCCCTTTATCAGATGGCTTATAGTCCGGTTGCTGACACTTATGTGCGCAAGTATTTTATGAATAACAACCAAAACTGCAGAAGCAGCTATTGTAGGAACAAACGGAGAAGCGCCTACTACAGCCCGGCTCAAAACCGCTCCCAGCATGATGATGATACAAGTGTCAAATGCGGATTTTATTCCGAACGCGCGCATCCCTGTAAAACGTATCAACAATAAAGCAACGAAAAAAACAACAATAGCCCTGGCTGACATTTGCCATACATTCAGATCGGTGCCTCTTCCAAAAAGTATATCAATCGTTTCCATTCTCTGTTTGTTTTATTATTAAATCCATTGCAGTTTCAGCCCTTTTTTTACGATGATTTTGAATTCTTTTTTTTTGAGATGGGTATAAGTGTTGAAGAAATTTACTATTCCTTTCTGTAAATAATCATCTAATTCAGAAATGTTTGTTTCTAAAACATCTATGGTATTACATTCAATGATACATCCAGGTCGTGCAGGTTCGTCTACAAGTATCAATACATCCAGCGTATCTCCATACTCAACTTTGGTATTCCTCAATATTTGTACCCGAAAAATTTGTTGTTTACGAAACATGAAAATCATTCCTGCTATTCACTTACTATAGATTAATTTCGCAAGCAAATGAAATCAGGCTTTGTAAATATTTTTGGTAAGCCCAATGCGGGAAAAAGCACGCTGCTAAATGCTTTGATGGGAGAGAAGCTTGCTATTGTTTCGCCGAAAGTACAAACCACACGTCATCGCATTAAGGGCATATTGACCAACGAAAATTACCAGATCATTTTTTCAGATACGCCGGGAATCATAGAGCCAAAATATAAGCTGCATGAAAAAATGATGCAGGCCGTAAAGAGCAGCCTGGAAGACGCAGATGTGGCCCTGCTTATCGTTGATATAAAAGAAAGCCTGGAGGAAGCGGATGAAATATTTTCTTCACTTCATTTGAAAGTGCCGGCAATTCTTGTCCTTAATAAAACAGATGTTGCCAATAAGGAGACCATTGAAAAAGCCATGTCTTTTTTTTCAGCAAAAGAATATGGAAAAAAAATAGTGGAAATTTCAGCTTTGAAAAACAAAGGGGTTAAAGAATTGCTGGAGGCTATTCTGTCAATGCTTCCCGAAGGCGAACCGTTTTATACAGATGATAACCTGAGCGATTTACCGATGAAATTTTTTGTAGGAGAAATGATCAGGGAAAAAATATTTTATCTTTTCCAGGATGAAATTCCGTATCATGCTACTGTGCTGGTGCAGGAGTTTAAAGAGAAAGCAACCCTTACAAAAATCTCGGCAGATATTATTTTGCAGCGTGAAACACAGAAAGGGATTGTATTGGGGCAGGGAGGAAAAATGATTAAACAATTGGGTACTTTGGCAAGAAAAGACATTGAAGAATTTATTGGAAGAAAAGTATTTCTTGAATTGTTTGTAAAAGTAAGGCCTAAGTGGCGTGACAGTGAATTGTATTTACGGGAGTACGGGTATTGATAGTGATATAGTTATTACTTTCGGGGCTTGGTTTAGAAAGTTTTTAGAAGGGTTTAGAAGTTTAAAAGGTTTATAAGGTTTAGAAAGTCTATTTGGCTTTATAATGAGTGGACGTTGATTATTGAAACGATTGCGAATTTTAAATAGGAGCCTTTTCTCCTCGGAAGGGCTTTAATTTTTTTTAAATTATCTTAAACCTTCTTCATCTCAAGATTGCTTTGGAGAAGGTAGGAGGCAAAATAAATACAGAATGAATTCTTTTGGAAAAAATTTTCGGGTTCAAATTTTTGGCCAATCACATGGCGAATATGTAGGCGTTGTTATTGACGGCTGCCCTCCGGGTATAGGTATTACGCCGGATGATTTCAAAGAGGATATTGAAAGAAGAAAACCAGGCGCCAAAGGAACCACGCCAAGAAAAGAAGATGACATACCTGAGATAATAAGCGGTGTATTTAATGGTAAAAGCTCCGGAGCGCCCATGACTATTTTATTTAAAAATAATAATACCCGCAGCAGTGATTACGAAAAGCTCCGTGCTGTGCCAAGGCCGGGCCATGCTGATTTTGTGGCGCATCAAAAATTTCATGGCTTTGAAGATTACCGTGGCGGCGGCCATTTCAGCGGACGGCTAACCGTTTCTATAGTGGCGGCGGGTGTTGTTGCCAAAAAAGTTATTGAATCATTTTCTACCGATAAAAAAATAAACATCAAGGCTGAGCTTTTAGAAATTGGTGGCGAGAAGGATTTGGAAAAAGGTTTACAAAAAGCCATTGACGCCAAAGATTCCATTGGAGGAATTGTGGAATGTAAGGTTAATAATTTACCGGTAGGCCTGGGAGAACCATTTTTTAATTCTGCCGAATCATTGATAAGCCATGCGGTATTTTCTATTCCTGCAGTAAAAGGAATAGAATTCGGCGCCGGTTTTGCTGCCGCAAAAATGTTTGGACATGAACATAACGATGTACTCATAGACGCAAATGGAACCACAGAAACGAACCATGCGGGCGGTATTGTTGGGGGCATTACGAATGGAAATGAGTTGGTATTTCGCATTGTGGTAAAGCCTACTTCATCTACCCCAAAAGAACAAAACACACTCAATATGGAGAGCGGAAAAATAGAACCATTTTCCGTAAAAGGACGCCATGATTTATGTATAGCGTTAAGGGTGCCCGTGGTGCTGGAAGCAGTAACCGCAATGGTTATAGCGGATTTGCTTTGTGAGTAAATTACTGCACATACACATCCTCTATAAAAAAGTATTCTGTGGCTTCGTCTTTAGGAATTGATATGGAAAGAATATCAAATTGTATCGTCTTCCATTCAGGATTTAAGAAGAGAAATTCTTCAGATGCATTGATAAGATTGGCCATCTTCTTTTTGGTAACATCTTCTTCAGGGTAACCAAATTTTTTGGTCCTTCTTGTTTTAACTTCTATAAAATGAAGTGTATTATCTAATGAAGCGATAAAATCAACTTCCCAGTTTCCGTGTCGCCAGTTTTGATGAAGAATAGAAAACCCTTTTTTCAAAAGGTATTCAGCGGCCATTTGCTCTCCGATAAATCCTGTATTGTTGTGATGAGCCATAAGAAATAGCTTTCAGCTTTGAGCTTACAGAATAACAATCATTTAAAGATTGCAGCATTATTTCTAATTCTTAATTGGAAGGAGTGGTAGCTAATTCCGCTGAAGGCTTTGTCATAAAATAATAACTTCCAAAAAATACCGCTGAGAAAACAAAGGTAGAGGCAAGGCTCCATGGATAAAAAGGTAATCCGTCGGCATAGCACATTAATAAACCATCAAAAGTTTTTGGCCTGGCAAGACCCGCTAATGGCGAGGCGCTTATCCAAACTAAAAAATTGGAAACTAAGAAATAAGCAGTGGGAGCGGAGAGAGAAGCAATCGCAATCTTTTTTACATTGAAATTCTTTATAAAAAATCCGAAAACGGTGAGGCCGCCAAATAGCAAATAATTTAGAAACTGGCCTTCATAAAAACCGGGAATGCTTCCAACACCATTGATGTATAATAATTGGTACAAACCATCTGAAACAAACATTGCCAAGAGTGGAAGCAGGAATGCGAATTTTTTATCCTTAATTACGGCACCACCAAATATCGCCATTGCAATCATCGGTGCAAAGCCATAAGGGCGCCCTGGCATAATTCTATAAAGGGAAGCAATTACAATTAATAAAATAAAACTGACTATAAGCTGTTTTGAAATTTTCATTTTCTGTGTTTTGACAAAAGTAAGAAATTATATTTTTTAAAAAAGAGGATTTGAGAATGTGAAAATTTGAAAATGTAAAAAATGAGCCAATTAGCTGATTAGCTAATGTGCTAATTATTGACCATTGACCATTTACCCAATTCACCATTCATCATTGACCATTCACCAATTCCCTATCCAGCCCTTCATACCCTTCATCTATCAATAAATTTTTTCCATCAGCCGCTTGTGTAGCAAGAATATCGCACCGGTTATTCATTACATTGGCGGCATGTCCTTTTACCCATATAAAACGAATCCGGTGCTTCTTTGAAAGCTTGTGGTACTTCAGCCATAAATCACTATTTTTTTTACCTCCTTTGAAATTGGTTTTTATCCACGTATTCAGCCATCCTTCCATTACAGCCTTCACTACATAACTGCTGTCAGAATAAATTTCGAGGTCAAGCCCATCTTTTTTAAGCGCTTCCAGGGCAGCTATTACGGCCATTAATTCCATCCGGTTGTTTGTGGTACGTCTGTATCCCTGTGATAATTCCTTTTTTGCATTTCCCCATATTAAAATAGCGCCATAGCCACCGGGGCCCGGGTTTCCGCGTGAAGCGCCATCAGTATAAATAGTAATTGTATTGGGGTTCATCAAATAAAAAATGAAGAGTTACATTAGATTTTAAACCTGGAAGACTCCTGTTTTAAATTCACCGATTTCAGAATTATGATTTGCGGCAAATAAATTCTCTGAAATAATATTCCTGGTTTCTTTGGGGTCAATAATAGCGTCTATCCACAAACGTGAGGCTGCATAAGTTGCGGTAGTTTGCCTGGCATATTTATCGGTCATTTCCTGCAAAAGCTTTTGTTCATTTTCAGGAGTTATTTCTTTTCCTTTGGCTTTTAGGGAAGCTACTTCAATTTGCAATAAGGTTTTTGCTGCCTGCTCGCCACCCATCACTGCTATCTTGGCTGAAGGCCACGCATAAATAAACCGGGGGTCATAAGCCTTGCCGCACATTGCATAATTTCCTGCTCCGTATGAGTTACCGAAAATGAAAGTTAATTTTGGCACTACCGAATTAGCCACGGCATTTACCATTTTTGCCCCGTCTTTTATAATGCCGCTATGCTCGCTTCGTGTGCCTACCATAAAGCCGGTGATATCCTGGAAAAATAGGAGCGGAATTTTTTTCTGATTGCAATTCATAATAAACCTGGCGCCTTTATCAGCGCTGTCATTATAAATAACGCCTCCCATTTGCAATTCGCCTTTTTTATTTTTGATGTTCAATCTTTGATTGGCCACAATGCCAACTGCCCAGCCATCTACCCGGGCGTAGCCGCAGATAAGCGTTTTGCCATACTCTTCTTTAAATTCATCAAATGAGTCTGCATCCACAATGGTGTCAATTATTTCATGCATATCATAAGTCTTCCCATTTCCTTCAGGGAAAATTTTATAAACCTCTGAACTTTCTTTTGCAGGTTTTACAGATTCAATACGATTGAATCCTGCTTTTGGGAAATCACCAATTTTAGAAATTATATTTCTTACTCTATCAAGGCATTCATGTTCTGTTTTAAATTTATAATCCGCAATGCCACTGATAGCGGTGTGCGTGTTGGCACCACCCAGGGTTTCATTATCGGTGCTTTCTCCTATGGCCGCTTTTACCAAATATGGTCCGGCCAAAAAAATGGAACCATGACCTTCGCCTTCCACCATTAAAGTTTCATCGCTCATGATGGGAAGGTAAGCGCCGCCTGCTACGCATGGCCCCATCACGGCGGCAATTTGAGTAATGCCCATTGCGCTCATTTTTGCATTGTTGCGAAAGATGCGCCCGAAATGCTCTTTATCCGGAAAAATTTCATCCTGCATGGGAAGAAAAACTCCGGCGCTATCTACTAAATAAATAACAGGTAATTTATTTTCCATGGCAATCTCCTGCATGCGAAGATTCTTTTTTCCTGTGATGGGAAACCAGGCACCAGCTTTTACAGTTTGGTCGTTGGCCAGTATCACGCATTGTTTCCCGCTTACATAGCCCAAACCCGCAACAGTGCCACCAGCAGGACATCCACCATATTCTTCGTACATTCCATAACCAGCAAAAGCGCCTAGTTCTATAAATGGCTTTTCTTTATCCAGAAGGTAATCTATGCGCTCTCTTGCCGTTAATTTGTTTCTGTCTTTTTGTTTCTGAATTGCTTTTTTACCACCGCCTTCTTCTATTTTTTGGTGTAGATTTTTAATATTAACCCAGGCCATTTTATTGGCATCTTCGTTTTTATTTAACTCTATGTTCATAATAACTGATAAGCATCAAAACTAAACTTATTTCAATTAATTAAATGATCAGACCTCAGCTCCGCATATTCTGAATGCTTAAATTTTTAAACACCAATTAAGAGTTCTGATTAGGCGAATTGTTTTGGCATTATCAACTTGTGGTTTGTCTTAATATTTTATTTCTTAAAAAAATAGATGACGATATAGTACCGAAAAAAAAGATAAGCAGTGTTCTAAAAAAACTATTGTTTTGCCATAAGTAGTTTATAACTATTGCTGATAGTAAAATTGCTTTAAAGTACTTTTAATCTTTTAACACGATTAATTAAAACTATTGCTATGAATCGCACTCATTTAGATGTCCATCCTTCAGTAACCGCCATCAGAACTACTTTGCTTGGCATAGCAGTAAGCGTGGTGCTTATTTTTATAAAAGGTATTTCAGGATATTTAGGCCACTCTTATGCATTAATAGCCGATGCCACTGAATCGGGTGCAGATATTTTGAGTTCTGGTTTATTGTGGATAGGATTGCGCATCGCCTTAAAAAAACCTGATGAAGAACATCCTTATGGCCACGGGAAAGCTGAACCCCTGGCGGCAATTGCAGTTTCTCTTTTTTTATTTGGCGCAGCTATATGGATCGGTTACAATGCCATTGGTTTTATAACAACGCCTCATACCATGCCGAAAAGTTTTACACTTTGGGTACTACTAATAGTAATAGCCATTAAGGAAATTATGTTCCGCTATGTTTTTGCCATAGGCGAAAAAATAAACAGCCAGGCGGTAAAGGCAGATGCCTATCATCACCGGAGTGATGCTATTACATCTATTGCCGCTTTTATTGGAATTTCTATTGCTTTAATTGGCGGCAAAGGATACGAAGGCGCTGATGACTGGGCGGCACTTGTGGCCTCCGTATTTATTTTTTATAATGCCGTTGTTATCTTAAGGCCTGCCTTAGCGGAAATTATGGACGCAGCGCCTTCCAATGAAATTGTGGAGAAAGTAAGAAAACTGGCAGAGACGGTGCCACAGGTAAAGGGCATAGAAAAATGCTATGTAAGGAAAATGGGATTTGATTATTTTGTGGACATACACATTGAGGTGGATGGCGCGCAAAGTGTTACTGAGGGCCATCGCATTTCACATTTGGTGAAAGACGCCATTCTTGATAGCAATTTAAGGGTAATTAATGTGCTGGTACATGTAGAACCTTTTAACCCCTAAAGAAAAAAATTGATTATTCCTCAATTTTTTTTAATAATGATCAGAATATTTTAGGAAAAATTATCTGTTTCTATCTATTCTCAATTCTTATATTTGCACTTTCTGCCCGATAGTATAATGGTAGTACAGCAGATTCTGATTCTGCTTGTCTTGGTTCGAATCCAGGTCGGGTAACCAAAGTGGACAAATCGAAAA
>DATCWN010000345.1:0-3506 GCA_036566285.1 Hanamia sp. | reverse complement strand
TCATACCGGCCCCACAGAAGTAACACTTGACGAAGTATTATTTAAAAATATTTTGATCAACCTGCTTTCAAACGCGGCCAAATTTTCCGGCGAAAATAAACCCATCTTTATTTCAACAAGAGTGAAAGACAATCAACTTTTGTTTTCTATAAAGGATGAAGGAATCGGCATTTCACAAAAAGACCAGGAGCATTTATGTGAAATATTTTTTCGTGCCACCAATGTGGTTAATATTCCCGGAACCGGCCTGGGACTTCACATTGTAGCCAAATATGTGGAGATGATGAACGGGCAAATAGAAATAAAAAGTGAACTTGAAAAAGGAACCGAAATAAACCTGATTTTTGCACAATGATAAAAATTTTATTAGTAGAAGACAACACAGAGATAAGGGAAAACACCAGTGAAATTTTGGAACTGGCTAATTACGAAGTAACCACTGCGGCGAACGGGAAAGAAGGCTATGAAAAAGCATTGCAACAAACCCCCGACTTAATTATCTGTGATATTATGATGCCCATTTTGGATGGGTACGGACTCCTTCATTTAATTAATAAAAATGAAAATTTAAAGAGTGTGCCATTTATATTTCTTACCGCCAAAACGGAACGAAATGATTTTAGAAAAGGCATGGAAATGGGCGCCGATGATTACATCACGAAGCCATTTACTGATATCGAACTTTTAAATGCGGTGGAAAGCCGTTTGCAAAAAATTAAATTTCAAAAAGAAAAAGCACAGGCCTCACATTCCCTCTCCGATTTTTTTGATGAAATAAAAAATGAGAACGAGCTTGAAAAACTAACCCATTCTAAAATTATTAATCATTATAAAAAGAAGCAACGTATTTATTCCGAAGGAAATTATCCGCACAGTTTATATTTCTTAAACACGGGCAAAATAAGAACCTATAAAACGAATGAGACAGGAAAAGAACTTACCATAAATCTATACAATGCCGGTGATTTTTTTGGTTATAACGCACTCCTTCAAAATACAGTCTATAAAGAAACCGCAGAAACCCTGGAAGAGTGTGAAATAAATATTATTGGGCGCGAAGACTTTGAAATCCTTATCAACAACAATAAGAAAGTAGCCCATAAATTTATAAAACTGCTGGCACACAACGCAACAGAAAAAGAAGAGCAGCTTATTAATCTTGCTTACAACTCCCTTCGCAAAAGAGTGGCTGATGCCATTGTTACTTTATTAAAAAAATATAAAAAAGAGCAGCAATCCGGATTTACCATTCACATCTCAAGAGAAGACCTGGCGCGCATTGCAGGCACCACTACCGAATCATTAATAAGAACATTAAGCGATTTTAAAAATGAAAAACTGATTGAAGCAGAAGCGGGTTCAGTAAAAGTTTTAAATGAAAAAAGATTATTGGATATGCTGAATTAAACATTTATATCACTCAAAAGCTTCTCATTAAAATCTTTAACCAAAACCAAAAATTTTTTTTCAAATTTTAAAATATTCTTGCGCAAAGTATCCAATTCGCAAATCGGTTCCTTCGGCCCTTCTTTTTGATTTCCTACAATATTCATCTTGCCTGAAAACTCTTGCAGGCATTTGGTAAGCTCGTTCAGCTTTTCATCTTTTATCAGCAACTCATTCTGAAAATATTCGGCCATTTGCAAAAACTTATTTTCCTCAATATTATCAACCATTTCGCTCAAACGGTATTTAAGCAAAGTATTTTCCTGCCTGAAAAATTCCAGGCTTCTCTCCCACGCTTCATACTCATGTTCCAACTGAAGTTGCTTTATAGATTTCGTCGAATTATTTCCCTGCATTTCTTAAAAAGTAGTTTAAAAAAAAATGAATGTTTACAAATTTGACATTTTTAAACGCCGGTAAAAATGATAGATAACATTTACCAGGATGATTGAAATCATAAAAGCCATTGATGCTTTTTAAATGGTCATCGAAAAAATTTTTGATTCAGGTTCATGACGAATCATTCGCAAATCAAAAGCCATGGCCACATTGCGCACAAAACCCCTGCCCTTTTCAGTTACTTTTAAACCGTTGTCATTTACATCAATCAAACCATCATTTTCCATTTCCCTCAGACGAAGAATAATTTCATTTAATTCTGATAATTTCATTTTTTCATCTTCCCAGGATGTTTCTAAAAGGCACATTAAATTAAGAATGTGACGTCGTACGATAAGGTCTTCATGATTTAAAATATGTCCGCGAACAACAGGTAAAATTCCTTGCTCAATCCTATTCATATATTCTTCCACTGACTTTTCATTTTGGGCAAAAGCATACCAGCTATCACTTATAGCCGACATGCCCAGGCCAATCATAAGTTGTGTTGATGAAGAAGAATAGCCCATAAAATTTCTATGGATTGTTTTTTGTTCCATGGATTGATACAAACCATCTGTCGTCAAAGCAAAATGATCCATGCCGATTTCTATATAACCCAATTGTTCCAACAACTGTTTACCCTTTTCATAAAGTTCTCTTTTTTGCTCAGGCGCGGGAAGATTCGTTTCATCAAAACCTCTTTGCCCTGTTCCTTTTACCCATGGCACATGCGCATAAGAATAAAAGGCAATTCTATCCGGTTTGAGTGATTTTGTTTTTTCTATCGTTTCCCGCATTGAATCCCAGCTTTGAAAAGGCAATCCAAAAACGAGGTCATGGCTAATGCTTTTATAGCCAGCATTTCTTGCGTCAACAGTTACTCTCCTGACATTTTCAAAAGGCTGATGGCGATTAATGGCTTTTTGCACTTTAGCATCATAATCCTGCACACCAAAGCTCACCCTCCTAAAACCAAGTTGGTGCAAAGTGTGAAGGTGTTTTGTCGTCGTGTTATTAGGATGTCCTTCAAAACTAAACTCAGGCTGATTGCCAATTATAGCGTTTGTAAAAATTTCTTCTATTAAAAATTTTAAATTATCAGGGCTAAAAAAAGTAGGCGTACCGCCGCCTAAATGAAGTTCCGTAATAACTGGTTTTTCCCCTAATAAATCAACATACATTTTCCATTCTTTCAAAACTGCTTCAAGGTAAGGCCGCTCTACAGAATGCTGTTTTGTAATCCTTTTATGGCAGGCACAAAAAGTACATAAGCTTTCACAAAAAGGCAAATGAATATATAAGCTGATGCCATCTTTATCATTACTTTCTCCAAAGCTTTTTATAAAAGATTGCTGCCATAAATCAGTAGAAAAATTATTTGAATCCCAATAAGGAACGGTAGGATAACTGGTATATCGGGGGCCGGGAATATTGTACTTTCTGATAAGTTGGTTCATTATGTATTGTGAATTTTAAAAAAAAATAAATGCTGGATGTTACAAAATTGAAGGATGTAAACCTGAATAAAAATGAGGAGTAGCAGAAGGTTTAATGATTTAAATCATCCTTTGTTTATGCTAAAGCAAGTTGCTTTGTCTTTGAGTAAAAATTTTAGTATCTGTTTAATCACTAAAAATAAAAGTTATGAAAAGAGTAGAAAATAAAGTCGTTATCGTTAC
>DATCWN010000209.1:0-3116 GCA_036566285.1 Hanamia sp. | reverse complement strand
GGGATATTGAAAATGCGAAAGAAGCTTTTATTACCAGCACTACCAAATATGTGCTGCCCGTTTTAAAGATAGATGGCAATCCGGTTGGGGATGGCAACCCTGGCAAGATAACTGCAAAGATTAGCAGGTTGCTGGTGTCTTTATTTAATTGATAAAATCATTTTTAGAGAACAATAAATATTCACTACATGGAATATTTGTAAACTTCTTTTTTAAATCCATTTTGTATAAACCCTACAAAAAAAGCATTTGCTCACAAAGCCACCCAGAGCAGAAAGTTTCACTAAAAAAAGCCTTAGCGCGTTTTAATTAAAAATATAGTTGGTACTATAATTGTTTTTCAATGGCTTAATCAAATAAAAAGTATTATGAAAAAGCAATTCCTTTTTTTATCAGCTGCATCATTATTTATGTTAGGCTCCTGTAATAATAATGCGGATTCCGATGCTGATACCACCAGCGATTCCATCACTACCGCCACTACTTCACAAACCACTGCTTCCACGGATAAGAGAGCAGTGACTTATTATGATTTACAAACCAATTCCCCCGTAGAAGTAACCCAGGATGAAAAATCGCATCAATACGTGGAAGTTTCTACACAGAAGCCCCTCACTTTCTATTATGACCCTGTAAGCCATGATACTTTTGATGTTCGCGGCCGCTTAGTAAATAATGCCCTGGTACTTACCGATGGTAAATACAAGCTTGATGAAGCTAAAGTAAAATCGGATGAAGATGCCTTTAAAATTAAGACAGAAGAAATGAAGATGAAGGTGGCTAGTGATGGTGATATGAAAATGAAAACTGATGATGAAAAGATAAAGGACAAGGATGATAAATATAAAGAGAAAACTGATGACAGTAAGCTTAAGGTAAAGGATGATAAAATAAAAATAAAAGAGGACTAATAAATAAGCCTGCACATAAAAAAGACTCTCTGATAAGGAGGGTCTTTTTTGTGGGCTCCCGGGGTAATTAGAAGAATTAAAAATCATCCCGGGGCGCATCCTCATTGTCATCGCCGCCGAGGCTGTATTCGTTGTTTTCCTCATCTTCTTCTCCAATTTCTTCATTGTCATCATCATCATTGGTACCCGGAATATCCAGATCATCGGGAGTTACATTTTTGCCAAAACTTCCTTCGTTCAGCGGAGTGCCATCTTCATCGGTGCTGTCGAGTGCTGCCTGCCGTAAATTTTCATCATCGCCCGGCATGTCGTTGGCGGCAATGTGTAAATTTCTTTTTTCAATATCAGAGACATTACTATCAGCGCTTTCTTTTAAATCCTTATCTATATTTTCTTCAAAAATGCTATCGCCTTCTTCATCTGCGGATGAAATGGTAGTATCACTTAGTTCTCCCATTGGAGGAGGAATTACATTTTCCTGTCCGGGAATATCTTCTACACCGGGCAAGTCAATTTCAACAGATTCCGGTTTTAATTTTTCCCTGTCTTCCGGCGAATCAATCAAAGGAGATAAATGGTCGTTATCGGTAGGCTTATTATTTTGTTTCATGTTGTAGGTTTTAATTTTTCATGAGAAAATTCTATGCCAGTAAAACATGAAACGGGGTTTGGCGCCCTTCAAACCAATAGGCGTTTTCAGCCAGGCCTGGAGCGTGAGCAAAACCCCACAGCGTTTTTATTACAAAAAAACCTTTTTTCACTCAAACGCTATAAGGTTTCCCTTCCGCACAGAACCATCGCCGCAAATATTAAGTATCGTCGGGTTTTTTGTGCCGGGAGGAAGAAAAAACAGAAATTTTTTTCAGGGTAATTCTTTGCTTTTGTATAAAAGAAAGGAGATTTATAAATATCTTTTCGGTGGGCAAATCTTGCTAAGCGCCTTCTTTTGAGTTCGTTACCCACCGCTGACTGATGAGAGAAAACTATGTGCATAATATAAAGTACAAATAACCGTTTTAATGGGGTACCGGAAACCCATATTCATTATGAAAAACCTCTTCACAGGTATTTTATCCGTGTTGATTCTTTCCTCATGCGCCTCTACAGAGTTGATGCACATGAGCGTTCTGAGAGCAGCACCTGTCACTCTTCCTTCCTACGTAAAAAATGTAGTAGTGGCCAACAGGACCCAGGTGTCGAAAGAAAGCAAGGTCTTTGATGTTGTTGATAAAGTGGTAACCCTGGAAGGCGCTAAATTAGACAAGGAAGCAGCCGAACAAACCATCTCTGGCCTGGCTAATGAACTCAGAAAGAATAATCGCTTTGATGAGGTAAAGGAACTTTCTAATACTGATCTCACTACCAACGTTCCGGGTGGTTTCCCCGCCCCTTTATCCTGGGATATCGTAGAAAGATATTGCAGCGAAAGTAATGCCGACGCCCTTTTTTGTCTTGAGCTTTTTGATACCAATTCCAAAATTGATTATTCTGTCCACAAGACAAGCGTGAAAACGCCTTTCGGTTATGTGCCGCTAATAGAGCAACAAGCAAATATGCGCACTTTAGTAAAAGCCGGCTGGCGAATTTATGATGTGAGAGACAGAAGAATATTGGACGAAGCAGCCGTTGCGAAAGCGCTTGTCTATCATGGAAGAGGCATAAATCCGATGCTTGCGGTACAGGCTCTTATTGACCGGAAAGAAGCAGTAAAAGAAGTAGGCAACACCGCGGGACATGCCTATGCTTTCAGGATCATTCCTCTTTGGATCAGGGTTTCAAGAAATTATTATGTAAGAGGTACTCATAATTTTAAAATAGCAAAACGTAAAGCCAGGACTGGAAATTGGAATGGTGCGGCAGAATTATGGCAGCAGGAAACTACCCATCCTCACAAAAATGTGGCGGGACGTGCCTGTTATAATATGGCCATCATTAGTGAGATAAATGGTGATCTTGATATGGCTATCCAATGGGCACAGCAATCTTATGAAAATTATAATAATCGTCGTGCCCTTAATTATGTAAACCTTCTTAAATACAGGCAGGAAAACGATGCTATTGCCGCCAGTCAGGTAACTGAATAAGGAGTAACCCTGGATAAGATTTTATGCTTTTGCATTAAGCAATACTTTACATGCAGCTTTGTCCTTAACTAAAATGTTACCTTCAACTTTTAAACAAAGTCAGGCAGCAAGTATCGGACAA
>DATCWN010000168.1:0-3239 GCA_036566285.1 Hanamia sp. | reverse complement strand
TGTAGATGCTTTTTTACAAAAAATAAAACCACTAATTTATGATCCGAAAATAGAACCTAAGTTAGTAGATCTTCGCCCCAACATTGATAACGTAGTGGCATCGTCCGTAAATTTTTATGAGGGCGTTACACAAAAAGAAGTGGAAGATTATTATTCCCAATTTAATTCAAAAGGGAACCACCCTATGTGGGGATTAAATAGTAAGTTGGTAAAAGAAAATGGAAAAGTAGTTGAAAAAGTTTGGAAAGTGGGCGGCATGTATTCGGCCGCCATTGAAAAAATTGTGGGCTGGCTCGAAAAAGCAATTTCATTAGCAGAAGATGCCCAACAAAAAATAGCATTGCAATTATTAGTGCAATATTATAAAACCGGCGACCTGAAAACGTTTGATGAATACAGCATTGCCTGGGTAAAAGACATCAACAGCCGGCTGGATGTAGTGAATGGTTTTATAGAAGTGTATGATGATCCTTTGGGTAAAAAAGGAAGTTTTGAAAGTGTGGTTTCCATGAAAGACCTCGAAGCTACCAAACGAATAAAAGCTATCGCCGACCAGGCACAATGGTTTGAAGATCATTCGCCATTGATGCCGGAGCACAAAAAGAAAAATGTAAAAGGAATCATCGCCAAAGCGATTACCGTTATCATGGAAAGCGGCAGTGCAGCGCCTTCTACGCCCATTGGCATTAACCTTCCCAACAATGAATGGATCAGAAAAGATCATGGATCCAAATCTGTTTCATTGAGCAATATTGTTTACTCTTATAATGTTGATGGCGCTACCAGCGGCATGCTTGATGAATTTGGCGCAAGCGATTCTGTGAAAGCGCGCATCAAAAAATATGGGAACCTTGCCTCCGATTTACATACAGACATGCACGAAGCTATCGGGCATGCATCGGGTCAAATCAATCCTGGCGTGAAAACTACAGATAAGACTTTGAAAAATTATGCCTCCACACTGGAAGAAGCGCGGGCGGATTTGGTTGCGTTATATTATATCCTGGATCCCAAATTAATTGAGATAGGGGTAATGCCTTCCCTTGAAGTAGGTAAGGCCGAATACGACGGCTACATGATGAATGGATTAATGACCCAATTAACACGGCTAAAGCTGGGCGATCATTTGGAAGAAGCACACATGCGCAACCGCCAGTTAAATGCAAAATGGGCATACGAAAAAGGAAAGCAAGATAATGTGGTATCGTTTGTAAAGAAGAATGGAAAAACGTATGTGCAGGTCAATGATTACAATAAACTCCGTGAGCTTTTCGGACAATTGCTCCGCGAAATACAACGCGTAAAATCGGAAGGTGATTTTAATGCAGGGAAAAACCTGGTTGAGAATTATGGTGTAAAAGTAGATCTTGCTTTGCACAAAGAAGTGCTGGAACGTTTTAAAAAATTAGACGTCAAACCTTATAAAGGTTTTATTCAGCCACGGCTGGTGCCCGTAATGGAGGGAAGTAATATTAAGGATGTAAAAATGGAATACCCTACTAATTTCTTCGATCAGATGATGGAGTATGGAAAGAAATATTCTTTTTTGCCGGTAAGAAATTAAACGTTCCTGTTTGATGAAAGAGACACAACATATCACAAAACTCTTTGAAGATTTATATGATGGCAATCCCTGGATTGATGTAACCATTCTTGGAGTTTTAAGAAATATTTCCCCGCAACAAGCAGCCAAGAAAATAGCCCCCGGAAGAAATTCTATATGGCAAATCGTAAATCATATTATTAGCTGGCGCGAAAATGTGTTGGTTCGTGTACAGGGAAATGTGATCAATACACCCAACAATAATTATTTCATTGAGATTGCAGATATTTCTGAAACAGCGTGGCAGCAGTCTTTGGAGCGATTGGAAAATTCTCAGCAGCAATGGATCACGTTTCTAAAACATTTTGATGAATCGGAGTTTGATACCATTTATCCTGGTAACAAAATGTCTTATTATGAGCATATTCATGGAATTATTCAACATGATGCTTATCATTTAGGGCAGATTGTATTGCTTACAAAATTGATTTGAGAAGAATGAAGAGTTATGGAAAGAAATATTCCTTTTGCCCTTAAAAAAAATTAAAAAGATTTACAGGAAAATATTGTGTGGTTTCATTTTCTTTGATTTTTATTTCTATAAGACCCTGCTGTTAAAACTTTCCAAAACATTCCCGCCGGTAAGAGATTCATTTTTTTTAAAGGATAATTTTACCCTTGCAAAAATCCCTCTAATATGAAAAGGTATTTCTTTATAGTAATGGCATTGATGGTTTTGGTTTCCTGTAAAAAGGACCGGATTTCCGGTAGTGGTGAAATAATTACTGAAACAAGAAATGTGGCTAACTTTTACAATGTTTCTGTAAGCGGTTCTTCCAATGTTTCTATTACACGCGGAGATAATTTTGAAGTAAAAGTAAAAGCCTACGAAAACATAGTACCTTATCTCGAAACAAAAATTCAGGATGGCACCTTACTGATTGCGTTTAAAAACAATTCAAATATTAGTAATGATAACTCAGAGGTATTTATTACCATGCCTTCCCTGAATAGTGTGGCTACCAGCGGCAGCGGCAATATTACTTCCACAGGCGCATTTTTAGGCTCTGGTAATTTTAAAGCTTCCACTTCAGGCTCGGGAAATATTTCAATTGACGGCGGAAGTGCGGATAATTTGCAGGTCAATGTTTACGGAAGCGGCAGTGTAAAAAGCTTTGGATTTGTAGCGCAACAAACCGTTGTGAATATTGAGGGAAGTGGCAATGCGGAAATAACTGTTATACAAAATCTGAATGCAACCATCAGCGGCAGCGGCAATGTGTATTATAAAGGAAACCCAGCTACAATTAATTCTAAAATCACCGGTAGCGGGCAGGTTATTAAGCAATAGATATTTTTATTTATCCAAAGAAGTAGTAAGCGTTAAAAGAAAAACGGATTCTTTAATGGCTATTACACCGTGAGGCAATCCTTTATGCAATGCAATCATCTGGCCTTCTTCTAAAACCACAGATTTATCATCAGTAGTAAAATTAATTTTTCCTTCAAGCACCTGCAAACTTAAAATTCCATCTGCGGTATGTCTTGCAAGAACAGCCTCTTTACGCATAGCCATCAATACCATTCTTAATCCGTTTGTTTTATAAACCGTGATGGCATTGCGGTCTTTGTTTTTCCAGGCGGGCTCTTCTTTTATGGTTTTTATAAAATCAATAAGGTTTATACTCACCAATGG
>DATCWN010000059.1:0-37434 GCA_036566285.1 Hanamia sp. | reverse complement strand
TATTATGGAAGAAATGGCGAAAGCCCGATGCCGGTTATTTCCGCATCCACACCAAGTGACTGTTTCAATGCGGTTTTTGAATCGGTAAGAATTGCTGTACAACACATGACGCCGGTAATTTTCTTAAGTGATGGATACATTGCCAATGGAGCAGAGCCATGGAAATTTCCGGAAAGCAAAGACCTGCCTGAAATAGAAGTAAATTTTAAAAAAGAATTAGGCCACCAGGAAGAAGCTTTTCAACCTTATTTGAGAGATGAGAAACTGGTTCGCTCATGGGCGGTGCCGGGCTTTGCGGGACTGGAACATAGAGTAGGCGGGCTGGAGAAACAAAATATTACAGGCAATGTAAGTTATGACCCTGAGAATCATCAGTTGATGGTAAAGATCCGGCAGGAAAAAATTGATAAAATAGCAGATTATATTCCGGAGCAACAAATAGATAACGGCCCTGAAAAAGGAGACGTTTTGGTATTAGGTTGGGGAAGTACTTACGGAGCTATTAAAAGTGCTGTAGCCGAACTCCTTACTGAAGACAAAAAAGTTTCGCATATCCACCTCCGTTATATTCGCCCGTTTCCTAAAAATCTTGGAGACCTCATCAAAAATTTTAAACAGGTTTTAATTCCGGAACTCAACAACGGTCAGCTCATAAAAATTATTCGCGACAAATATCTTGTGGATGCCAAAGGGCTGAATAAAATAATGGGAGTACCTTTTACCAGGCATGAAATAGTAGATGAAATCAGAAAGATGCTGTAAGAAGGTACCGGTTTAGTTATAATTTCTTCTTTCATTTTTCCAAAGTCAATACAACACTATTTCTCAATATCTGGCTTCACAATTTCATTGTAATATTTGCAAACCGGCCTCAATCCGCATATCCCGCATTTGGGCTTTCGGGCTACACAAATATAACGGCCATGCAATATTAACCAATGATGTGCTACGTGAATTAAATCTTCCGGTAGGTTTTTGATCAGTTGCTTTTCGGTTTCAAGCGGTGTTTTTGCTTTTACCAGACCAATCCTGTTGGCTACTCTGAATACATGGGTATCTACCGCCATATTAGGCTGTTTGTCTATTACAGAGGTAATTACATTGGCCGTTTTTCTTCCTACTCCGGGGAGTTTCATCAATTCATCCACGGTCATAGGAATTCTTCCACCAAAATCTTTCATCACCATTTTTGCCATACCGATCAGGTGATGGGTTTTATTGTTGGGATAAGAAATACTTTTTATTAATGGAAAAAGTTCTTCCGGAGTGGCGTTGCTTAATGATTCTAAATCGGGATAATTAGCGAAAACTTCCGGAGTGGTTAGATTCACCCGCTTGTCGGTGCATTGCGCCGAAAGAATTACGGCAACCAACAACTGGTAAGGGCTATCGTATAATAATTCTGTCTTGGCATCTGGGCTGTTTACAACAAAATAATTTATTACAAACTGGTATCTTTCTTTTTTAGTCATAAAAAATCCTGCCTTTCGGGCAGGATGAAAATAAGTATTTTTAAATAGCTCCTAAAGTGAATGTATTTGAGTTTGTTTTTTAGAAGCATATTCTAATATATTGTTAATCGTTTCCTGTCTGGGGGAAAATGTGGTTTCCCGCAGGTTTTGTTGGGCGCTTAAAAGTTTTTCAAATGTTTCTTTCAGGTTCCAATCGGTTTGTAGTGCGGCTTTTATAATGGTAGTCTTTCGTTCGGAAGTTTCATTGTACAGGTACCTTACCAGTTCTTCCGGGGTAATTTTAGTCATAAAAAATTTGTGGCTTTAATAAAAAATCAATATCCTATCCAAATTTAAAACGTAATCAGAGCGGGAATATTGTATAATAAAATCTATCTAATCAAAGATGAATCCACCGTAACAATAAAAAGATCTTCATTATCTTTTTTCATGAGATACTTTTCTCTGGCATACTTTTCAAGCATTTCAGGGTTTGTCTTTAATAATTTTAGTTCGTGTTGGGTTTCAGCTATTTGAAGCGTCATTACCTTTTCACTTTCCTGTAATTTATTTAACTCCTGAATCCTTTTTATCTGTAATGTGAAATCATTTCTATCAAAGAACATCATCCATACAGCAAAAGCTATGCCTGTTATTAAATATTTGTTAGTAAATATGTAACGAAGATTACGCATGGAATGAAATGACTAATAATTAATAAGGAATACAAAATAAAAAAGTACCTAAAGTCAAAGCTACCTGCTTTATTTTCCAAATTTAATTTTTCCTTTTGGAAAAACAGCGCTTTCTCCTAAAATTTCTTCAATGCGAAGTAACTGATTATATTTTGCAATACGATCGGTACGACTGGCTGAGCCGGTTTTAATTTGTCCACAATTCAATGCTACAGCCAGATCCGCAATAGTGGTATCTTCTGTCTCGCCGCTGCGGTGGCTCATAATGGTATTGAAGCCGTTATTTTGCGCAAGCGAAACTGCGTTTATGGTCTCCGTTAGTGTGCCTATCTGGTTTACTTTTACCAGCAAAGCATTGGCAATTTTTTCATCAACGCCTTTTTGCAATCTTTTTACATTGGTTACAAAAAGATCATCGCCCACCAACTGAACTTTATCACCCAGAGTATCTGTAAGTAATTTCCAGCCTTTCCAATCATCTTCTGCCATACCATCTTCAATTGAAATTACCGGATATTTTTTCACCCAGGTTTTCCAGTAATCAACCAATTGCTCACTGCTCATTTTACGGCCATCACTTTTATGGAAAATATATTTCTTCTCTTTTGCATTCCACAATTCACTGTTGGCAGCGTCTATGGCAATAGCCACCTGGCTGGTACTGTATCCTGCTTTTTCAATAGCGGCCAGTACTGTTTCAATAGCTTCCTCATTGCTTTGAATGTTTGGCGCAAAGCCGCCTTCATCGCCCACATTGGTACTATACCCTTTCTTCTTCAATACTGTTTTTAAAGTATGAAAAATTTCTACGCCCCAACGTAGCGCTTCGCTAAATGAACTGGCGCCAACGGGCATTACCATAAATTCCTGGAAATCTATTTTATTATCTGCATGTGCGCCCCCGTTTAAAATATTCATCATTGGTATCGGAAGAATTTTTGCATTGGTTCCACCGATATATCGGTATAGGGGAAGGTTCGCTTCCAGCGCAGCGGCTTTTGCAACGGCTAGGCTTACCGCAAGCATTGCGTTTGCTCCTAATTTGCTTTTATTTTCTGTGCCATCCAACTCAATCATTTTATGATCAATGCCCGTTTGGTCTGCCACATCCCAACCAATTAATTGATCGGCCAGAATAGTGTTCGCATTATTTACTGCTTTTAACACGCCTTTTCCAGCGTATATTTTTTTATCATTATCCCGAAGCTCCATAGCTTCATGTATGCCGGTACTTGCACCGGAGGGAACGGCTGCTCTGCCGAGAAATTCATTTTCTGTAAGAATGTCAACTTCTACTGTTGGGTTGCCACGGCTGTCCAAAATCTGCCGTGCCTGAATGCTTGCGATGTAACTCATTTGTCTTTTTTTATTTGTTGTTGGTTAAACTTTTAATCTCGTTTTAATAAAGTCGCTACTTCTTTTATTGTGCAAAAATGCAATAATAGAAATTTTGTTGTTTGTATCTTTTTTTAAATAATAAATATTATAAGGAAAAACTTTTAAGGACAAAACCCTTATGTCAGAAAATATTTTTCGATGTTCGGCAATGGTAGATTGTAAATAATTAAAAGCCTCATTAATTTCTCTTTCAAAATTTTCTGAAGCGATTAAAGATTTTTCTGAATACCATTTCATAGCGCTGGCTATTTCATTAATAGCCTTTTGTTCAACAACTATTTTTAAAATCATTTGGATGTAAATATGGAATCCCTGACTTCATCCCAATTATGAAAAACGGCATTGCCTTCCTCCATATCTTTTATTCTCTGCCGCAATACTTCTACATGCCAATCAGGAATATCATTCCCTTTTTGTAATATTTCGTTTATTGCTGTCAAAACAAATTCATCATCTGTTTTCTTAATGGCATCAATAATCTTTGATTTATCTATCATTGGAAATATTTTTTTAAAGTTATTAGCTGAAACTTCTAAATACCTGTTCCAATCTTTATTTCACTTCATTTTCATTTTCATCTATCAAGTAGTTTTTCTTCTTGTTTTCGTTTCATAAATTCTTCACTACCGGACATACTATCTTTATATTTACCCATTATAATTCATAAATCGCTTTATATTTTCCAGGAATATTCTTCTTAACGGTTTTTTTTAATTTCTCCATTAATGAGACTACTTTACCTAACTATTCCTCCGGTACTTCATTGACTAACTGCAAAATCTTTTCTTTATTTTTTTATTGCGGTCATCTTTGTTTTGTTTTTGCAAATTTAATTTTTTATTTCAGGAAAATTATAGTTCAATTAAAACCTAAACTGGTTTTAAAAGAGGCAAAGATTTTAGACCATTTATTAATTGGCTTAACATTAATTTGTTAGATTCCTAAACACCTCTTCCAAACTTTTGCTCTTGGTTTGCAAAGAAAGTATATCAAAATTATTTTGAAGGCTAAACTCTAATAAAAGTTTTTTCATTTTCTCCGGTTCTGAAGTTTGAATGAAAAAAGAGCCATTTTCCTCATTTACTTTTTGAACGCTTTCTAAATTATTTAATAGATTAATGTCAACATTTCCCCCAAATTGTACTATTACAATATGCGCATTTTTATTAGACGATTGCAGATTTTGCAAGGTATCATCAGCCACAATATTCCCTTTATTAATAATGATAACCCGGTCGCAAATGCTTTCCACTTCCTGTAAAATGTGTGATGAAAAAAGAACCGTTTTATTTTTACCCAAATCTTTTATCACTTGCCGTATTTCCACAATTTGATTAGGATCCAACCCACTGGTAGGTTCATCTAAAATCAGCACTTTGGGGTCATGGATTAATGCAGCCGCCAACCCCACTCTTTGTTTATACCCTTTACTCAATTGCCCTGTTTTCTTATTGCTTTCCAACCTTAATCCTGTGAGATCAATCACTTCTTCAATTCTTTTTTTTATCGGGTTTATTTTATGAAGGCCTGCAATAAATTCAAGGTATTCCCTTACATACATTTCATGATAAAGCGGATTCCCTTCGGGCAAATAACCGATTTGTTTTTTTGCTTCTATGGCATCGGTATTTACATCAATTCCATTTACAGAAACCTTGCCGGAACTGGCGTGCAGGTAGCCGGTAACAATCTTCATGGTAGTGGATTTTCCCGCTCCGTTTGGACCGAGGAAACCAACAATTTCATTGTTTGGTACAGTAAACGAAATATTGTTTACCGCCTTTTGATTGCCATAAATTTTTGTAACGTTGGAGATGTTAATTGACATGTGGGGCAAATGTAAAGCAAATGTGCTAATGTGCTAATGTGCTGATTAGCCAATTAGCCAATGTGAAAATTAAGCATTTTGAAAATGTGGAGCTATTTCTTAAGCATCGTACACTAAACATCGTACATCAAACATCTCAACGTACCCTATTTCGCCGGTCTGTTCCTATTATTATTGGGATTATTGGGCCTGTTTCCGTGTTTTTTATTTTGAGATGGTCTTTGTGGTTGTTGCGGATTTTTGTTTTGCGGCCTGTTAGGATTTGCATTAGCTCTGCGTTCACTGTCCCTTCGTTTACGGCTGTTCTTTTCTAAAGATTTTAAACTTATCTGCCCCACTACATCCACAAATTCAGGTTCTACTTCTTTAATCTTGTTGCTTATTACTTCAGCAGTTTCCAGGGCTTCCGGTTTTATACCTTCTTTATTCTGTGCCTTTATTTTTTTTACCGTCTCAATTGAAAGTGGGTAATGTTTGGTACTGTCGGCCATGGAATACCACATCAGATTGCGAAAAATATCCTTTTTTATTAAAAATGCGCGGCCTTTAGCTACTTCAATTACATCGGCATCGTCAGGAAAATGCTGGAGAGCATCTAAGTAAGTATCCAGTTCATAATTAAGGCAACATTTTAACCTGCCGCATTGCCCGCTCAGCTTGGTTTGATTAATGCTAAGATTCTGATACCGCGCTGCATTGGTGTTTACACTTTTAAAATCGGTAAGCCATGTACTACAGCAAAGCTCGCGACCGCAACTGCCAATCCCGCCTATTTTTCCAGCTTCCTGGCGTGCACCAATCTGCTTCATTTCCACTTTCACTTTAAACTCAGAAGCATACACTCTTATCAATTCACGAAAGTCAACTCTTTCTTCAGCAATATAAAAGAATGTAGCTTTTCTGCCGTCCGCCTGAATTTCAACTTCCGACATTTTCAATTCCACTTTTAGCTGCCTTGCAATAGCCCGGCTTCTTATCAGCACTTCGCGCTCTCGTGCTTTGGTTTCTTTCCATTTTGCAATGTCTCCGTCAGTAGCCAGCCGCAACACTTTTTTTATTTCTGTGCTGTCTTCTTTTACTCCTCTTTTCTTTAGTTGTAAACGGACCAATTCACCACTAAGGCTCACAGTGCCCACATCAAAACCATTTACTCCTTCCAATGTTATGATATCGCCTTTGCTATAATGATTAACGCTGTTATTTCTATAAAAATCCTTACGACTTCCCTGGTTGAAAGAAACTTCTATTATACGGCAGCTACTTTCAAAATCGACGGAAGGAATATTGGCAAGCCAATCGTAAACATTCATCCGATTACAACCACCGGTGCCGCAGGTTCCATTACTTTTACAACCAGTGGGTTTTCCTGTACCACAACTATCGCATCCCATATATTTTAAATTGAATAAAATGAATTAATAAAATAATTATGAGGGATAATTCCGGCAGCAGATGTGATACAACTATTTGCGTTCCATTTCAGAAATAATTTTACAATAAAAAGAGGAAGAACTCCTATATTTTTATAATGAAGTAAAATTGTAGCCCTGTCTTTTTGAAGACCGGTAACCAGTGAAAAGCATATAAGTATTAAGTTGTTTCAAAATAAAATCTTTATCATCTGCACGGGAATCATTTTCCTCAACTGACCAAAATTAATGAATTATCTTTAATAATATGATACAGGCGAATAGTAAGCGCGTGAAATAACATTTTAGCGTGAGCATTGCGCTCTATATAATAGATGGCTTTGTCCAATTCACTTACAATAGCTTCCTGCGCTTCTATGCTGCACATTTTATTGAGCCGGATGGCAAAGTCTCTTTCATCTTCGGGTGTGGAAGAAAGATTATCTTCATCAAGATAGCGCACCCTTATTGCCTGTTGTAATAAATGAATGAAGTATTTTAAAAACTGTTTTTGCTTTTCGCGGCCCAGGCGGCTTGTTTCATCAATCCATTTCAATTGTGCGTTTACATTATTCTTCAGCGTTACATTCAGCCAGTCTCTTACCTGTGCCTGCCAATCTTCTTCGGCATTTTGTAATAACTGAAGCGCTTCGCGAAAATTACCCTCGGCAATTGCTGAAATCTGTTCGGCTCTTTCAGTGGAAATATTATAATCATTGATTAAAACACTTTCAATATCCTCATTATTAAGAGAAGGAATTTTAATTAATTGCGTCCTTGATAAAATGGTAGGCAAAATGGCGTTTTCATCTTCTGCCACAAAAATAAACAGCGTATCAGGGGGCGGCTCTTCTATCAGTTTCAATAATTTATTGCCGGAATTTCCTAAAAATTCAGGCATCCACATAATCAGGATTTTATAATCGCTTTCAAATGCTTTTAAACTTAGTTTACGCGAAATGTCATCACATTCATGCACTGTAATATTTCCCTGTTTATTAATGGGACTTTCAATTTTTGCTTTTGGGTTTTCTTTTAAAAAATGAATCCAATCACTTACATTTCCATAGGGGGATTTTTGAATAAACTCCCGCCATTCCGTAATGTAATCGGTACTTAAAACCCGGTCGTGTTTGCTATCTTTTTTCAGGGCGGGATAAGAAAAATGCAGGTCAGGATGAATTAATTGTTCTGCCTTATTGCAGGAAGCACATACGCCACAACTATCTTCCCAATTCGTGGGAATTGTTTCTATTTCCTTATCACCAAACAGCGAAACCGTAATATCCTTTTTTGATTTTGGGTTTACTTTTTCGCAAAGAATATATTGGGCAAATGCGATAGCCAGAGGCAAGGCGCCACTTCCTTCTTTTCCCAAAAAAAGTAAGGCATGGGAAAGCCTGTTTTTTTGCACCAGCTCTTTTAACTGGTGCTTCACTTCGCGCTGCGCAATTACCTGGTCAAACTGCATTGAACAATTGGGGATTAAGAATTAAAAATCAGGAAGGAATAAGAAGATGAATTTTAATTTAGTTCAAACGACTCAAAATCTCATCACTAAGCGGTTTCACTTTGCTATCAAATTTTGCAATCAATACTCCATTTTCATCCAATAAAAATTTAGTGAAATTCCATTTGATATCTGCATCCATTACCCCGTTTTCAGATTTGGAAGTCAGCCATTTATAAATAGGCGCTATGTCATCTCCTTTTACAGAAACCTTTGCGGCCATGGGGAAAGTAACACCATAATTTTTGGTACAGAATGTTTTAATTTCATCGTTACTTCCGGGTTCCTGGCCGCCAAAATTATTGGCGGGAAAACCAACAATTACCAGGTCTTTGCTGTGCCCGGCGTATAATTTTTCAAGCTCGGCATACTGTGGCGTAAAGCCGCATTTGGAAGCAGTATTTACCACCAAAATTTTTTTGCCTTTAAAAGTTGCAAAATCAATAGTGCCACCGTCAAGTGAAGTAACTTTAAATTGATAAATCGTTTCTGGCTTCATAGTGCTTGTATTTGAGGAAGGAATTATAAATGAAAGCAACGCCACCGAAAGACATGCGAAAAATATCTTTTTCATAATTTTATTTTTAGAAGTAAAGATAATCATTCGTGAAAAAATGAATTGATAAAGAATAGGCGGTAATTAAACCCGAACTTTGCGGCCTTAAAAGAAAAAGATGGATATTAAAACAGATACATTAGAATCAAAAGTTGATGAAATAATAAATGAGTTTGATGTCAAAGCAGTCATATTCGATTTGGATGGCACTCTGATTGATAACAATTCTTATCATCTTGAAACATGGAAGAAATATGTAAAAAATATGGGACGAAATATTTCTGAAGAAGAATATAACGCCAACATCAACGGGCGAACCAACAGGGATGTTATAGAGTACGTTTTCGGTAGAAAAATGAATGATGAAGAAATAGTAAAATATTCTTTGGAAAAAGAAGCGCTTTACCGGGAAATTTATCAGCCCTATATTCAACCAGTTCCGGGATTAATGGAACTGCTCGAAATTTTCAGCAACAAAAATATTCCTATGGCCATTGCCACGTCTGGCATACAGCCCAACATTGATTTTATGTTTGAGCATATTCCTATCAAAAAGTATTTTAAAACAGTAGTGAATTCTTCGCACATCACAAAGGGTAAACCTGATCCGGAAATTTATCTTAAAGCCGCGTCCATACTAAATGTACCATCAGAAAATTGTTTGGTTTTTGAAGATGCAGTGGTTGGAATAAAATCTGCAAAAGCCGCACGAATGAAAGTGATTGCTATTGCTACCACACAACCCAAAGAAGAACTATCCATAGCAGATATGATTATTGATGATTATGAATTTGAAAATTTTGGGCTTGATTAATAAAAACATTTTACGCAAAACATTTTGCTTAAGAAACCATGAAGTTCCTTTCCTAAAAAAATGATTTTATGAAAAAGAAATGGTTTACTCTTTCCAATATTTTCACCGGTGTTTTTATCGTTTTTATCCTGGCCATGCTTTTGAATCCGGGTTTAAAAGCGACCGTCATTCAAGGGATGATGAAAATAGGATTATTCCAGCCGGATATGCCAAAGGTTACTGGAAATGAAAAAACAACTTCATCAATGTCGCCTGATAATAAAGAGGTTTTGTTCAGGAACGTTGATGGAACTATTCTTGATCTTTCAGCACAAAAAAATAAAGTAGTATTCATCAATTTCTGGGCAACGTGGTGTCCGCCTTGTATTGCGGAAATGCCTTCCATAAATAAATTGTATCAACAGTTTAAAGACAATGAAAACATACTATTCGTAATGGTTGATGTTGACAACAATTTTGATAAATCAAATACTTTTATGAAGAGGAAAGGATTTGCCCTTCCTGTTTATACACCGGCCGGGGAAATACCTGCAAAATATTTTTCAGGCACTTTGCCTACAACGGTTATCTTGGATAAATCAGGTAACATTGCATTTCATCATGATGGGGTTGCGGACTACAGTAACTCTGAAGTGGCAGATTTCATAAAAAAATTAAGTGAATAAGAAATCATTTGCAGATGATGTAAGCAATGACTATGGTAACACTATTCAATAAAATTATTGCACTTTTATTCTATGGTTGAAAGGTTGCATTTTTCAAAAAGTGAAACGAACCTCATCAAGGGAGCCGGTATCCTGATGATCATGTTTCATAATTACTTTCATATCATTCCGCCTATCACGGGGGAAAATGAATTTTCATTTTCTTCCCGGGATTTTGACAATTTTATTTCTTTACTCGTAGCAAATCCTTTCAGTTTTATACGATATATTTTTTCTTATTCCGGGCATTACGGCGTGCAGTTATTTATTTTTTTCAGCTCGTATGGATTGTATCTTTCTTATAGAGAAAGGGAGATTCACTTTCTTAAATTTCTTAAGAAACGGATGTTGAAAATTTATCCGGCTTTAGTGATCGTAGTGCTTCTTCTCCTAATATTTATTACCAGCTATGAAGCAGGATTTCCGGAACCGGAAAAACTAAAAAGCATTCTCCTCAAATTCACTCTGTTATTCAATTTCATACCTGGTGAAGCTTTGTCTGTAAGCGGGCCACTATGGTTTTTTTCCCTGATTGTGCAGTTGTATTTTGTGTTTCCTTTTCTGTTATTTATTACAAAAAAATATGGCGAAAACGGGATGCTGTTTATGGCTTTGGGCTTCGTCATTATCTCCCTACTTTTCAATCCTTTTTTTGTACGGCATGATCTCAGTTTATATTTCACTTTCATAGGACAATTACCTGTGTTCTGCCTCGGTATTTATTTTGCAGCGCGGCCGGTCATTAAAATTTCAAATGGTATTATTATAGTAGCGTTGTTTCTTTTTGTAACTGGAAATGTAAATGAATATTTGTGGCACTTTTCATTTGCGGCATTTACAATCCTTATGCTGGCAGCTTTTATTTTCCTGATCCCTCTCCTGGAAAGATTTAAGAAGTTAAATACTTTTCTTGTTTTTACAGGTGGCTTTTCTCTTTTTTTATTTGCCGTACATGGGATGGTTCGCTATCCCTTTGAAGCCATTGCCGAAAAGTATAACGATTCTTTTATTACCACTTTTCTTTGCCTCATTTATGTAGGAGCTACTTATTTGTTTGCCGGAATTGTTAGGTGGATAGAATCCAAGTTCCAGACGCTCATGGCTTCGGGTTCTGTTTTATATCGTGGTTTATCGAAAGGTAAAATATAAGATAACATTCACCAGCTCTTTCATTCGGATTTATTTCCATCCGGATTCTTATTCGACTCAAAAAAGACTTAAAGAATGTCGTATTCGAAAAGCCAAAAATCTTCCTGAAAAAATTAAGAAAGAATTAAAATTGAGGTTCTTCTGAGAAGAATCTACAACTTGATCACATCATCATTCTTATCGTAAAAATGAAATTCGGTAAGGTGATAATTGGTGTTGGATTTTACTTTTATTTTCTGCTTAAACTTCCAGCTCCATCGTAATCTTTTGGATGGAAATCCTTTGGTAAGGTATGCGTAAAGGATGGGGTGAACTTCAATACTAAGCCCGGTATGTTTTTGCATGATGAGATAGCTCAGGTTTTTTTCAATTTCATCTTCTATAACCAATGAGGATGAAATTTTGCCGGTGCCTTCGCAACTGGGGCACACTTCCATAGTATTGATATTCATTTCAGGCTTCATGCGCTGGCGGGTTATCTGCATAAGGCCAAATTTGCTGATGGCCAGCACGGCGTGCTTGGCCCTGTCTGTGCGCATAAGCAGTTCCATGTGCTCCGCAAGTTTTTTCTTATGCTCCGGCAGTTTCATATCAATGAAATCAACGACTATAATTCCGCCAATGTCTCTAAGGCGAAGCTGCCGCGCAATTTCCGCAGCCGCTTCCAGGTTGGTTTCAAAGGCGTTTTGCTCCTGGTTATTGCCTACGCTTTTATACCCGCTGTTTACATCTATCACGTGCAGCGCTTCGGTATGTTCTATGATAAGGTAGGCGCCACTCGGGAGGTTTACCGTTTTACCAAAAGATGCTTTTACCTGGCGTGTAATTCCGTAACTATCAAAGATGGGCGACCCATTACTATGAAAAGAAAGTATATCCGTTTTTTCGGGGGCTATTTTTTGAAGATAAGTTTTGGTATCGTTGAAAATATTTTTATCGTTTACAACAATCTTATTAAAATCCTCTGTAAGCAGGTCGCGTAGTATGCTGTTTGTTTTCCCTTCTTCACTCATTATTTTACAAGGGGGTAAGGCGCCCCGCAAATTCTTCTGAATGTTTACCCAGGTATTTAATAAACCTCGCAGGTCTTCATGAAGTTCGGTGGTATGTTTTCCTTCAGCAGCAGTACGAACAATAACGCCAAAGTTTTTTGGCCTGATGGCTTCAATTATTTTGTGCAGGCGCTTCCTTTCTTCAGAAGAATGGATTTTCCGGGAGACAGCAATGATGTTATTAAAGGGAGTAATGACCACAAATCTTCCTGGAAGGGAAAGCTCGCAACTTAGCCGTGGCCCTTTTGCTGCAATAGGCTCTTTTAATATCTGAACAAGGATGTTAGGTTTGCCACTTAGTACTTCTGCTATCTTTCCTGTTTTTACTATTTCTGGCTCTATGGCAAATGTTGAGAAATCAAAACCTGTTTCGGATTTATCATTAATGGCGAGTTTCGTAAATTTCAGGATGGAACGCACATAAGGGCTTAGATCTGAATAATGCAAAAATGCATCTTTTTCAAAACCGACATCGATGAAGGCTGCATTAAGCCCGGGAATCAATTTCTTTACTTTTCCAAGGTACAAATCTCCTACGCCAAAGCTCGCATCAGCATTTTCGCTATGCATTTCCACGAGCTTTTTATCCTCAAGAAGGGCTATTTCCACTGCCTGAGGGGCAGCATTAATAATAAGTTCCTTGTTCAACTAAAAATCTTTTAATAATTTCTAAACTACACAGAAGGAAGAAATAAAGCCGGAATTTACCGGCACAGGAAGGCAAAGTAATGAATTACTTCTTCTTATGACGATTCTTTCTTAAACGCTTTTTGCGCTTATGAGTGGCGATCTTATGGCGTTTTCTTTTTTTACCGCAAGGCATAACTGAGTTTTTTAATAATTTATAATAAGCGACAAATTAACCATGTTTTTAATTTGCCAATGTGCCATTTCTGTGACCACTCTAATGGCTCTCCTTCAATGTTTTTATCCTTTCATCTACTTCCTTGCTATACGCAGGATTGTTTACCAGATGTTTACTTTGCTCGTACCATTTAATGGCATTCTGTTTATCGCCTTCAGCCGCATAAGCATCGGCCAGCCAGGATACTGCCTCCAGATTATGAGCATCAAAAGCAACTACTTTTTTCAATCTTTCAATTGCTTTGTCATTCTGGTTGGAGATTACTGCTCCTATTCCAAGTACCAGTTGAGCCTGCATATTGTTAGAATCTTTTTTAACCACCTGAAGCAATTGTTGTATTCCTTTCATGGTTTGTTGCGCATCCCCCACCATTCCTTCGCCATATACATAACAACTTCCGAGTCCCACTTTAAGGTCATCATTTTCAGGATTAAGCTGTAATGCTTTTTCAAAAAGGGTTGCGGCTGTCTTCGCTTCCCAAACTTTTAAGTCCGTTTTTGTCTCCCTTCTCATGTTCTCTAAAATCAAACGGGCAGCAAAGGTGAGGTTTTTTTCTGAATTATCCAATTTGGCTGCTTCGCTCAAATAATAAGCATAAGGAACAAATGAAGCAGCAGAGTCTTTCCAAAAGTTGGCAAGATTGGAATATTGATTTTCAGATTGTTTTTTTACATCTCCACGGCTTATGCTGTTTTCAATATTGGTAACATACAATAACTGTACAGGCGAAAGTTTTTGCTTTTCCTGGCTTATAGCAGTTTGAATATCAAATGTAGGAATAGCGGACTGTGCAGCGGTCTGAACTTCAGCTTTTTTTGTTTCCGTTTTTCCAAATATAAGCAGGGTAAATAAAAGAACAACGCCCGCACCCGCTAAAATAATACGTTTAATCAAAATTGTGTAATCCCGGTTATTTTGAGCCGGGGTGCAAAGGTAAGGCTATTCAGGTTTTGGATGAATATTCTTATCTTTTATTTCCTGAATAAACTCTTTTGAGGGTTTGAATGCAGGAACAAAATGTTCTGGAATTTCAACCGCAACATTTTTTTTAATATTCCTGCCGATCTTAGCGGCTCTTTTCTTGATAATGAAACTCCCAAATCCCCTGATATAAATGTTTTCACCCTCGCCAAGAGTTTTCTTTACTTCTTTAAATAAATTTTCCAGCGTAACCAGGACATCCACTTTGGGAATTCCTGTTTTTTCTGCAATGCGGTTAATAAGATCTGCTTTTCTCATTATAATTTTTTTTAAGTGAGATAATATCAAAGTCCTATTTTCGATTGGTTTACATGGATACCACAAATTTAATAATCTTTTTTGTAAAATACTGTTCTTATATTAATTGCGCATTTTTATTTCCTTAATCTTTATAATTGCCCGCAAATTATTATCTTTTCATTTTTTATCTGTTGAACTCATCTTTTCAAAAGCTTAAAAGCTATATTCTGAACCTTAATTCTTTTTTTACTTTCTCCTTAATTAAATGGAATCGCAACAATAATATAAGGGTAATGCCCTGGAAAGGTGAAAAAGATCCTTATAAAATTTGGATCAGCGAAATTATTTTACAGCAAACAAGGGTGCAACAAGGCCTGGCTTATTATGAAAGATTTATAAAAGCATTTCCCGATGTAAGATCTCTCGCAACGGCGCCTGAACAAAAAGTGTACAAACTTTGGGAAGGCTTGGGATATTATTCCCGGTGCAAAAATTTAATAGCTTCGGCCAAATACATTCATGAAAATCTTAGTGGGAAATTTCCTGAGGAATATGAAAACATTTTGTCTCTGAAAGGAATTGGAACTTACACTGCTTCTGCCATTTCTTCGTTTGCGTTTAATAAACCCTATGCGGTTTTGGATGGAAATGTTTTCAGGCTATTATCAAGATTTTTTGGAGTGGAGATTCCCATCAATACTTCAACAGGGAAAAAAGCTTACGCAGAATTGGCTCAACAACTTCTTGATAAAAAAAGACCGGGCGAATACAACCAGGCTATTATGGATTTTGGGGCGGTTATCTGCAAACCCTTGTCGCCATTATGTTTGGAGTGCCCGCTTAAAAATAAATGCGTGGCTTACCAGACCAATAGAGTTTCTGTGTTGCCGGTAAATGAAAAAATAATCCGGCAGAAAAAAAGATTTTTCAATTATCTGATTGTTGCATCTGGGCATAAATATTATGTACGAAAAAGAACTGAGAAAGATATCTGGCAAAATCTTTACGAGTTTATTTTAATAGAAACAGATTCATTTATGGATGATGAAAGTTTATTAAAGGCTGAACAGTTCTGCACCATTTTCAAAACAAATAATTTTAAAATAAATTTTATTTCAAAAAAATATAGTCAAAAACTTACTCATCAATTAATTACGGGAAGATTCTTTCATATTGAATTAGCAAAACCATTACCTCTTTCTGAAAGATGGCAATTGGTCTCTAAGAAACATTTGGATATACTTCCATTTCCTAAATTTATAGCATCTTATTTGAGAGATAAAAATGTATCTTTAAATTTGATTCATTAAATATTTTAACAGACGAAAAATTGTATATATGCGCGGAGTAAACAGGGTAGTTTTAATAGGCAATTTGGGGAAGGATCCAGACATTCTGTATCTGGAAGGAAATATTCCGGTTTCAAAATTCCCCCTGGCAACTACTGAGACGTACAAAGACAAAAATGGTAAATTAATTTCCCAAACCGAATGGCATAACATTGTGCTGTGGCGCGGCCTTGCAGAACTGGCGCAAAAATACCTGCACAAAAGCAGCCTTGTTTATATTGAAGGCCGGCTTAAAACACGGTACTGGGAGGACAGGGATCATAATAAAAAAGTGCTTACAGAAATAATTGCCGATAACCTGATTATGTTGGATAAGCGTTCAGACATGCACACTGGTGAGGAGCATCCCGATATGATTCCTCCGCCTACTCCCTCACCAGATAGCGCCCCTGAAAAATTACCTGAATAAAAATTATTGAAATGGTGCAATGCTACAGAACAAACAAGTGTCTCTTCTGTATCTTTAATAAAAATTATTTGTTTTGGATTATTATTTGTTCATTGAAAATAATTATCAATTGTTTACCTTATTAGTCATTACACCCGCTGCTACTACAGTTTTGATTTTTATATTGCTGGTTCTATTTCTTTTATCATTTTTATTGGCCGGGTCCGAGGTTGCATTTTTTTCTTTGACATTGAAGGATATCAATATGCTCAAAACCCGCCAGCAGCCTTCTTACAGGCGTATTGTAAACCTGCTGGAAACTCCTAAAACTTTATTAGCTTCCCTTCTTATCGCCAATTGTTTTGTAAACATTGGTATCATACTTATCGCAAATTCGTTAATGAATGAATGGGTTGCCAACCTTGATTTGCATGTACTCCTGGCCTTTGTTTTAAAAGTGATTGTAATTGCTGTGGTGCTTGTTATGTTTGGCGAAGTGCTTCCAAAAGTGTGGGCTACCAATCACAAAATATGGTTTGCATCTACCGCATCGATGATCGTTGATATCTGCAATACTATTCTTTTTAAAATAAGCAAAAGGCTGGTAAGTCTGGGCGATAAAATTGAGGACGCTTTTGATTCCGGTTCTTCCGCTATGGATGATACGCAACTGGATTACGCAATAGATCTTTTGCCAGAGCATGAAGCTTCAGTAGAAGAAAAACAGATCTTAAAAGGAATAAGAAAATTTGGGAACACAACGGTAAAGCAAACTATGCGTACACGCCTCGACGTTAGTGGAATAGAAGTAAGCACTTCTTTTAAAGGTGTTATCACTAAAATAGAAGAAATGCATTATTCAAGAGTGCCGGTATATAAAAATAATCTTGATGAAATAGTGGGCATGCTTCATACTAAAGACCTGCTACCGCATTTAACGGAAGAAGATTTTGACTGGCGCCCGTTGATGCGCCCGGTGTTTTATGTACATGAACAAAAATTAATTGAAGACCTTTTACAGGATTTTAGAAACAAGCGGATTCATATTGCGGTAGTGGTTGATGAGTTTGGAGGCACTTCGGGTATCGTAACGCTTGAAGATATTATGGAAGAAATCATTGGCGACATACAGGATGAGTTTGATGACGAGCAAAGCGTTAATAAAAAGCTGGATGATTACAATTATATTTTTGAAGGAAAAACAATGATCAATGATGTGTGCCGTGCCCTGCGTTTGCCGGCTACTACTTTTGATCATCTTCGGGGTGAAAGTGATTCGCTTGCAGGACTTATTCTTGAAATTGCAGGCGAGTTTCCAAAAGTAAATGAGCCTGTTTCTTCTGAAGGATTTATTTTTACGCCGCTTGAAATTAATAAAAACAGGATTGAAAAAGTGAAGCTTACGATTCCCCCTGAAATAAAAATTAAGAATTAAAACCCTGAAAATGCTGAAAATAAACCAGACGATAGGAGTTGTTTTTTATTTATTATTTTTTGCATTTCTGGCAGGTTGTAATTCTCCTTATTCCTCAAAAAAAGAAGGCTATTATAAAATAGATTTTCCTGTAAGAGGATATACTTCCTTTAATGATCCTGCTTATCCCTACACTTTTGAATATCCCGTGTACGCAAGGATAGCAAAGGATTCCGCTTATTTCGACAGCACTTCTGAAAATCCATTTTGGATCAATATCGTCTTCCCTACTTTCAATGGAAAAATATTTATCAGCTATAAAAAGATTGGTGGCACCTCTGTTTATAAAGTTAAAAATCCATCCGGAGGTTATAGAGATTCTTTGGGCAAAAATGATTTTGCAAAAATGGTAACCGATGCATATAACCTTACTTATAAAAATGATATAAAGGCGTATTCCATTGAAGACAGCGTGATTCATACACCTAATAATGTTACGGGAATATTTTTTAGCCTTTCGGGAAACGTAGCAACTGCAAAACAATTTTTTTTATCAGATACTCTGCATCATTTTTTGAGAGGCGCTTTATATTTTGATGCCACGCCCAATGAAGATTCCCTGCGCCCTGTAAATGCTTTTTTGCAGGAAGACATGAAGCATATTATCAACACCTTGAAATGGAAAACACCCAGGCCGTGATGGAAGAATAACAGGGCTTTATCCTACTTTTGCAAAATGATTGCCATAGATAATGTTTTAATCAGCGACCAGGTTATTGAAGAGCATTTTGTATGCGACCTGGTGAAGTGCAAAGGCGGATGTTGTGTGGATGGCGATGCAGGTGCACCACTTGAAAATAATGAATTAAAAGAATTGAAAAGTGTTTACAATAAAGTGTCCTCTTATCTTACCAAAGAAGGCCGCCTCAAAATTGAGAGCGAAGGGAAATATATTTATGATTCTGAATTCGGGTGGGTTACCCCAACCATCTCTAATGGAATGTGCGCCTACGGCGTGGTTGATGAAAAGGGTATTGTGAAATGTGGAATAGAACAGGCATACAACGATGGAAAAATTTCATGGAAAAAACCGATTAGCTGTCATTTATTTCCCATAAGAATAAAGAAGGCCGGTAAAATAGAATTGGTAAATTATGAACCGCGTGAGGATCTTTGCAGCCCTGCGTGCGAACTCGGCAAAAAATTAAAAGTACCCACTTATCAATTTTTAAAAGAACCTATAATCCGAAAATATGGCGAAGGTTTTTTTGAAGCGCTACAGGCAACTGCCAGGCATTTCGAAGAAAAAAATAAATTGCCATCTCTTAAATAAAATTTTCTCATCTCTTTTATTTCTCTGCCGGTCCGGGCGTAAACTTTCCAAAAACTAAATATACTTTATGAATAAGTTTCTCTTTTTATTTCTTGCGTTTCTTTGTTTTGCCTTTGCGTCGTGCACGCTTAATAAAGCCAAAATTAATAATGATTTTAAAAAATATTTTGATTCTGCACACGTTGATGGAAGTTTTTCATTACTAAATAATCAATCCGGCGCCATTACCATGTACAACATGAAACTGGATACACAACGCGTTTTGCCTGCTTCTACTTTTAAAATTGTAAATACATTGATTGGTGTGGAAACCGGAAAAATTACCGATGAAAACATGGTAATTAAATGGGATGGCGTTCAAAGGCCAAACCCTGAATGGAATAAAGACCTCACTTTGAAAGAAGCGTTCAAAGTATCATCGGTTCCTTACTTCCAGGAAATAGCGAGGCGCATAGGAAAAGATACCATGCAGTATTGGATAGATTCTCTTCAGTACGGCAACAAAAACCTCAGCGGCCCCATTGATTCTTTCTGGTTAAATAATCACTTAAAAATTTCTCCTGATGAGCAATTGGGATTTATGTTCAAATTATATTTTGATAAACTTCCGTTTCAAAAATATGCCCAGCAAATGGTGCGCAACGTAATGTTGCAGGAAGAAAATACACTTTATAAATTAAGCTATAAAACCGGTTGGGGTGTGGATGAAAAAAATAATTCTATTGGATGGGTCGTTGGCTGGATTGAAGAAAACAGGCATGTTTATTTCTTTGTAACCCTTATAAAATCTCCGGATAAAAATACAGACATGAAAACGGTGAGAATCAACATCACAAAAAACATTTTAAAGGAAATGGGATTTTTTAAAGGAGAAATGTAAATGTGCTAATTGGCCAATATGAAAATGTGAAAATATGAAATGTGAAATTTGAACCTAAAATCTGATACCTGATACTTGATACCTTGCAATTTAACAATTCAACCATGAATCAATAAAGCCATTAATTATAATTTAGCAGTCATACATGATCCATTTCCAGTACATAGAATATTTGATGGCATTGGCCGCTTTACCCATAATCGTCTTGTTTTATTTTTTAGTTGTAAAATGGAAAAGGAATGCCGCAAAAAAAATAGGCGACCCTGAATTGGTAAAAGAAATAACTGCACAATATTCTTCCGGAAAATTTTTTACAAAATTTATTTTATTTATCATCGCTTTTGCGCTCTGTGCTTTTGCCGTGGCGGGTTTGATAAAACCGGATGGCACACAAAAAATAAGCCGTAAGGGAAGCGACATTATGATTGCGCTTGACGTAAGTAAAAGTATGTTGGCGCAGGATATTAAACCCAACAGGCTTGAACGTGCCAAACAAATGATTTCCAAAATCATAGATAATTCACCTGATGATAAAATTGGCCTTGTGATATTTGCCGGACGCGCTTATTTACAAATGCCCTTAACTCTTGATCATGCTGCCGCAAAAATGTATTTAAACTCGGCATCGCCGGATGATGTTCCCACGCAGGGAACGGTTATCAGCCAGGCACTAAAAATGAGTTATGCTGCATTTAACCCCAAAGAAAAAACTTATAAATCTGTATTGTTAATCAGCGATGGCGAAGACCATGATGATGAGGCCATAAAAGTTGCCAAACAATTGGCAGAGCAGGGGATCATGATAAATACTATCGGCATTGGTTCGGTATTGGGCGCACCCATAATGGATGAAGAAACAGGTCAATACAAGATTGATAGCAAAGGGCAAACCGTTATTTCCAAATTAAATGAACAGGAACTGAGAGACATTGCCGTAACCGGACAAGGCATTTTCCAGTTGTACTCAACCACGGAAGAAGTAGTTAAAAATCTTAAAAATAAATTGGGTAGCATAGGACAGGAAACAACTTTAAGTGATAGTGCTTATGCTTCGTTCAAACAATATTTTCAGTATTTTTTAGGAGCTGCCTTTATTCTTTTATTACTTGAATTTTTTACTTCGGAAAAAAGAAAACTTAAAATAAAAAACGCTGTTGCAGTCTTATTTTTTATGATGATATCTAATGTATCTTTTTCCCAAAAAACAAATTCAGCAATTCTGAAAGGAAATAAAGCTTACCAGGAAAACAAATTCGATGAAGCCGAAAAAGAGTATCGTAATGCATTAAAGAAATCTGAAAAAAATGTAACCGCGAATTATAATCTGGGCAATGTTCTTTACCGGCAAGAGAAAACTGAAGAAGCCGTAAAAGCTTATGATAACGCTATTCAGAATACTGAAGATAATGTTCTTAAACAGAAAGCATTTTATAACAAGGGTGTGGCTTATCAAAAAGAAAAAAAATTACCCGAATGTATTTTGGCGTATAAGAATGCATTAATCCTGAACCCAAATGATGAAGATGCCCGCCAGAACCTTCAACGTGCTTTAAAACAGCAGCAGCAACAACAAAACCAGGAAAACAAAAAAGATAAAAAACAAAATAATCAATCAAATAAAGACCAGCAAAAAGCTCCCGAGCCAAAACCAAAACCTTCCAAGATATCCAAACAGGATGCAGAAGAAAAGCTAAAATCACTTATGGAAAATGAAAAGGCATTGCAGGATAAGCTTCATAAAGTAAAAGTGCCCTCGCCGGATAATCCTGAAAAAGATTGGTAGATAACAATCAATGGAAAATGTAAAATGTGAAAATATTCAAAAATCAAATTCACCATTGAGCATTCACCATTGCCCGTCAGCTATTTTAACCAGTTAACCAATGAACGAAGTTGTATTTTTGTAGCCTAATTATTACGATGAAATATGGAACTGTATGCAGAATCTTTAACGGAATATAAAAGGCTGGCCACGCTTGAAGTAAAAGTAGGCGATTTGTTATTGGGAAATTTTCATCCTATCCGCATACAAACGATGACCACAACAGATACCATGAATACGCTGGCAACTGTAGAAGAAAGTATTCGTTGTATTGAAGCGGGCGCAGAAATGGTGCGTATTACAGCCCCTTCCAAAAGGGAAGCTGAAAATTTACTGAACATAAAAAATGAATTAAGAAAACGCGGCTACACTACACCGTTAGTAGCCGATATTCATTTCACTCCTAATGCCGCAGAGATTGCTGCCCGCATTGTAGAAAAAGTAAGAGTAAATCCCGGAAATTATGTTGACAAGAAAAAATTTGAGCTTATAGAATATTCAGATGCTGATTATGAAGAAGAAATTGAAAGAATAAGAAACCGGTTTACGCCATTGATAAAAATTTGTAAAGAATACGGAACGGCCATGCGCATTGGTACCAATCATGGCTCTTTGAGCGATCGTATTATGAGCCGTTATGGCGACACTGCAATTGGAATGGTAGAAAGTGCAATGGAATTTTTGCGCATTGCTGAAAGTGAAAATTATTACAACATTGTCCTTAGCATGAAAAGTAGTAATCCCATAGTAATGGTGGAAGCTTACAGGTTGCTGATACAAAATATGTCTTCAGAATTAGGCCATTGCTATCCGCTGCATCTTGGCGTTACAGAAGCGGGTGATGGTGAAGATGGAAGAATAAAATCTGCGATGGGTATTGGCGCTTTATTGGAAGATGGTATTGGCGATACCATACGGGTTTCGCTTACAGAAGACTCTGAATTTGAATTACCTGTTTGTAAAGATATTGTGAAGAGATATAAAGAAAACATTCGGTCTCATGTGCCTCCTATAAAAGATTTTTCAAAATTAATGACTAGTATAACGGGGAGGCATATACGCAGTTCTTTTCCCATTCAAAATATAGGAGGCAAAAACGTTCCCGTTGTAATTGCCGATTTTAATAAAAAAGACAGAATTGGCCCGGAAGATTTAAAAGACATTGGTTATAACTATGATGCTATTACGGATAAATGGAACATCGGCGACATGGCGGCGGATTATATTTTTTGTGGAAACACAACTTTAGATTTTGCATTACCCGGTACGTTAAAGCTGATTAATAATTATGAAGTATGGAGGCTTATGGGAGACAAAAAAAGATGTTTCCCCATTTTTGGCGAGCATCAATATCTTGATGAAAAGATTGAAAAATCATCAGCAATCAATTTTGTAATGCTCGATTGCTATTCCAATAATTACCCGTTTTTTGAAAAAGAAAATTTATTTGAAAAGATTAAGCACGATTATACCGCTGTTATTTGCGTAAGCACTACCAATAAAAATGCAGTGCAAAGCATACGCAGAATGTTTGTAGAGTTTAATGAAAATGAAATCAAAAATCCCGTCATAATAATCTGTGATAGCAATAAGGATACAATGGGCGAAACCCTTGTCCATTATGCTGTTGAAACGGGAGCCTTATTGATTGATGGCTTTGGAAATGGAATTTGCTTAGGCTATCATTATGATGATAAAAGTAAAGTTCCTGATTATAAATTATTGAACTCAATTTCGTTTGGAATTTTGCAGGCATCGCGCACAAGAATTTCTAAAACAGAATACATAAGTTGCCCAAGTTGCGGAAGAACGCTTTTTGATTTGCAGGAAACTACTGCAAAAATTCGCGCCGTTACCAATCATTTAAAAGGGGTAAAAATTGGAATTATGGGTTGCATAGTAAACGGCCCGGGTGAAATGGCAGATGCCGATTTTGGTTACGTAGGCAGCGGCCCGGGAAAAATAACTTTGTACAAAGGAAAGGAAGTAGTAAAAAGAAATGTACCTGCTGAAATTGCTGTGGAAGAACTCATTGGCTTACTCAAGGAAAATAACGCGTGGATAGAACCCGCAATGGCACTCTCCTGAGACAAAACTATAAATACCATTTGAGAAAGTTCTCAATTCTTTGAACCTTTGCTCGCAGCAAAGGTTTTTTTGCAGGTGTAAAATTCATTTATGGAAACAGATTTTTTAGTAATTGGCAGCGGTATTGCCGGGCTCACTTATGCCTTAAAGGTGGCGCAGGATTGTCCTGATAAAACTATTACTGTTCTTACAAAAACAGTTAGTGAAGAAACGAATACAAAGTACGCGCAGGGCGGTGTGGCGGGCGTAACAGATTTTGACAATGATAGTTTTGACAAGCATATTGAAGATACACTTATTGCCGGCGATGGTTTGTGCAATCCCGAAATTGTTGAAATTGTAGTGAAAGAAGGAGTAGATAGAATCAAAGAAATTATTGGCTGGGGTGCCCATTTTGATAAAGACAATTCTGGTGAATATGCATTAGGAAAAGAAGGCGGCCATAGCGAATTTCGTATCCTTCACCACCAGGATGTTACGGGTAAAGAATTAGAAGATACTTTGTTAGCTGCAATTGCAAAACAGACTAACATACATTTAATAAGCCATTGCTTTGTGGTAGATATCATTACCCAGCATCATCTTGGTTATTTGATTACAAAATCTACCCCTGATATTGAATGCTTTGGCGTGTATGTTTTGAATATTAAAAACTACACAATCGAAAAAATTCTTTCTAAAATAACTTTACTGGCAACGGGTGGGAACGGCCAGGTGTATAGAACCACTACCAATCCTTCCATTGCCACGGGAGACGGTGTAGCTATGACTTACAGGGCAAAAGGAAGAATAGAAAATATGGAATTCATACAGTTTCATCCAACGGCTCTGTATGAGGCAGGACGAAGCGGGCAAGCATTTTTAATTACAGAAGCTGTTCGCGGCGATGGAGGTATTTTGCGAAATGTAAAAGGCGAAGCCTTTATGGAAAAATATGATGAAAGAAAAGACCTGGCCCCCCGCGATATTGTGGCACGCGCCATTGACAGCGAAATGAAAATTAATGGTACGGAAAATGTTTTTTTGGATTGTACTCAAATGAATGCTGAAAAGTTTCTTCACCATTTCCCTAATATTTATGAAAAATGCAAGTCCATTGGAATTGATGTTTTCCAACAATATATTCCTGTGGCGCCTGCGGCGCACTACAGTTGCGGCGGCATAAAAACTGACGAGTGGGGAAGGTCTTCTATTAGAAATTTATATGCCTGCGGGGAATGCGCCAGCACAGGATTGCATGGAGCCAACAGGCTTGCCAGTAATTCGCTTTTGGAAGCCATGGTGTTTGCTCACCGGTGCTATCTTGATGCAGTAAAAAGAATAAATTCTATTGCGCTTAATGAGGCCGTTCCAGACTGGAATGCAAAAGGAACCAATGCGCCCAAAGAAATGATCCTCATCACACAAAGTTTAAAAGAACTACAATTGCTGATGACGGATTATGTGGGAATTGTAAGAACGAAGATCAGGCTTGAAAGGGCTTCAAAAAGGCTTGATCTTTTGCACAATGAAGTTGAGCAATTATATAAGACAGCTTCTGTTTCACCACAACTTTGTGAACTCAGGAACCTAATCACAGTGGGATATTTAATTGTAAAAAGCGCTGAATTCCGACATGAAAGCCGTGGGCTACATTTTAATACAGACTTTCCTGGCAAGAGCGAATTGGTGCAGAATATTGTGCTGTAAAAAAGTTGACAATCTTAACACAGAATCCATTTTATGATTCCAGGCTTTTATGTAGGTCGTTAGGATTTCTTCTATTATCCCAAATTCCTACAATAGTAATGGTATCTTTATCTGCTTTATAGAACAACGAAAAATTATTTACCAGTGACACTCTTACGTCTTTAAAATCTGTCGGTTTACCATGGTAATGTTCAGATAGAAGCAATGCAACTTTTTCTCTGAACAATTTGGATAACTTCCTGGAATAAATATTAGAGCCATTAATGTTTTATCCAATATTCAAGTATCTCTCTTTTCGCTTTTTTAGCAGTGTCTGTCCAAATTATTCGCTTAGCCATTTATCTTCCTCTTCATTAAGCTCCTGATCAGTTATAAAATTCCCGTTTAGAATATCTTCTTCACTTTTCATGAGCATATTCTTTTGATCCTGGCTAATTTTAAAAACTGGTGTATTAACATCTACATCGCCTATGAGATCATTTACTTTTTCTAATAAGCCAATATCCTGAATTGAAATTAATTTGTCTAGTAAGTTGTATTTTAAATCACTGACTTGCATAATTGTATTTTTGATTATTGATCGACATTTGTCTATCTAAGTTAATCCATATTGAAGTACTTATACTTTGAAGAGTTTGATTTCATAAATTTATTTTTATTAAAAATACAATTTCTTAGATAGACATAAATCGAAATGCAACTAATTTTTATTGACACTATTTTCCTATCGTAACTGGCGTACCAACAGGAATATAACTAAACAAATCTGCTGCTTCTGAATACTTTAAAGAGATACATCCATCTGTCCAGTTTTGATAATAATCTACAGTCCATTCTTCCTGCGGGCGTGTGGCGTGTATGGCAATGCCGCCACCTATTTTAGCATTTCGTGGCACTTGCCCCATTGCAATTCTTTCATGAAATTTCTGAATACTTTCTGCATTAGGATAATCTAATAAAAGTTCAAATTTCCATTTGGCATTACTTTTCTTTAAGAGCACTTTAAATTTCCCTTCAGGGGTTCGTTTATCACCTTCCATAAATTTATCGCGAAGGTCGTTGCTTCCAAAAACACAAGGATAGGTAGCGTACCAGCCCTGATCATCATAGACTTTCAACTCGTAACTTTTTTTGGAAATAATGATATAATAAGGATTCGCTTTTTTTGAATGAAGTGTTTTATTTACAGCGACTGTTTTATTTACATCAAATTGCCGGTTGTTATTTACCGGGATAAACGAAAGGAATAAGGACGGGAAAATTATTCCAAAGAATAGATGGATTGGAAGGGTTTTCATTTTGCAAGGAGGTTGCTGCAATTTATCCCAAACCCTATCTTCGACAAAATTATTTTACAAACAATGAAGTGATTTAACTTTTATTTGATGCCGTTTTTTTTCATACGTATCAATCCCATTGAGCCTCACTTTTTACCTTTTGTTTTTCCACTCTTTTACTGATGAAAATACTTATTTCATATAAGAGAATCAGCGGCACAGCTACAATGGTTTGGCTAGTCCAGTCTGGCGAAGGAGTAATAATTGCTGCCACAATTAATATAACCACAAAGGCATATTTGCGGTAATCTTTTAAAAATTTTGGAGTAATAAGTCCCAGTTTGGAAAGTACATAAGCAAGTACTGGAAGTTCAAAGGCAACACCACAGCCAAGTATAAGAGACGTAAGAGTGCTGATATAATCATCAAGTGTGGGTAAATATTTATAAACGCCTAATTTTCCTAACTGGAAATTAGCAAGAAAATTGAAGGTGAATGGCGCCAATAAAAAATACCCGAAAGCGGCGCCTGAAAAAAAACATAAGGATACCCAGCCTATGCTTCCTCTCGCATAACTTATTTCTTTAGAAGATAAGGCAGGCTTTACAAAGCGCCACAGTTCCCACATTAAATAAGGAAATGCAATAATGATAGCGCCCATAAATGCAATGCTGATTGCCGACATAAAAGGGCCGCTAACGGTGCTACCCAAAAGCTCAATATCAATAGGAGGCATACAAAGCGCATCGCCTAAATGAAGTTTATGGCTGAAGTTGCAAAGCGCTGTGTAGGTAACAAAATCTTTTCTTGCAGGGGCAAATACAATGTTATCAAAGATCCAGTCAACATAAACAAAAACTCCAATGGCAATAACCACCAATACAATTGCGGAACGCATCAAATGCCAACGCAAAACCTCAAGGTGATCCATAAAGCTCATTTCAGCACCATCAGCGTTTACTCCACGTATCTTTTTAAAAAATGCTTTTCTTTCCGATATATTGTTACTCAATGTTGTGGTTTCATTTTTAAAATCCTACAAATATAATAATACGAAGTTATTGTATTGTTGGATTGAAGTAAGTTTTTAAAAAGCCCTCACAAATTATATGGTTCGTGGATCTTTTTACTGCGGGTTATTAAAACCTTCACAGACCTTTTTTGATTTTGATAAATTATATTTCAAGACATGATTCAATTCTTGAATTATAATTTATGCCCAGCTTCTATAAGGTTCACTTTTTTCTTCCTGTTTTATTTTAATAAAAAAAGCCAGTACAAAATTTGTGTTTGGTACTGGCTGACATAAGAAAGAATTTAAATTACTAACCCAATGTTGCTTCCATCGAAACTTCAATATTTGGATTTAATGATTTAGAAATTGGGCAATTTTCTTTTGCATCTTTAGCACATTCATCAAATTTTTCTTTGCTGATTCCTGGCACTGTTGCGTGTACGGTGAGATGCGATTTTGAAATAGCGCCGGCGCCAAAAGTGATGTCGCATTTGGTTTCAATTTTGTCTGCTGTGAAACCTGCTTCGCTCAACACGATAGCGAATTTCATAGAGAAACAACCGGCATGTGCGGCAGCTATCAGTTCTTCAGGATTGGTACCATCTTTGGCGTCACCAAACCTCGTAGCGAATGTAAAAGGTGCGTTATTCAACGCTTTTGTTTCAGTCGAAATAATTCCTTTTCCTTCTTTGGCGCCTTGCCATTCGGCGTTTGCATACTTGCTCATAGTTTTTATTTTTTATTGATTAAGAATTCGAATTCGTTTATTCGTTTATGGGTTAAGTCGTTTAAAATGTTATTCGTTAAAAGATATTGATTTTGGCTTCTCAACTATCACTTTACTAACTCTAATAAACTAATCACTAATTAACCACTGAAAGGTATGAATAAGAATTTACTACTTTGGTAAAAGCTAATCAGGAAATTCGGATGCCGGCACTCTTACAATTCCCCTGCCATTTATGATGTGCCAGCTTTTAAAATCCTGTGGTGCATCCAATCCATCGCCATCAATTATTTGAGTGCGTGTACGAATCCTTACAGGTTTATCTGTATAAAATTCATGGCCTATAATTTTTCTATCCCAATATAATTCATTGCAATACAAGGTATCGCCCTGGGTATTAAAAACCACTACACTGTCCTTCAGAAATACTTTGCTTTCCGTTTCCATGTATTTTGCGTAGTGCGCATCCAATCTGCTTTCCACGCGTAAGCTGTCATCAAAAAAATCTGCGTGAATGGTTTTGGTAAATTCTATAAAAGGAATGGCTTCCTGGTGGCGCAGCATTAGCGGGGCTGTTATGCGGGCGTTGGTTTTATCCCCAATGCTATAAACAATGGTTACGCCTTTTGCCTCTTCTATGCCTATTCCTTTGGTAGCGCTAAACTTATTGAGATCTTCTAAAGAGTTTTCGCACGAAACAATAAAAAAGCAGCCTGTTATGAAAGCTGCTTTAATCAATAAAAAAGTATGGAAACGGTTTTGTTTCATTAAAAATAAATTAAACGAATAGGCAACAGCGCACAAATCTATTGATATTTTTGCCTGCGGAACCAGACATCGCTTAATGAAAAACCTACGCTTATTCTATAAATGCTTTCGGTGATATTATTACTCTTATTTCCGCGGTTGCCATATTCAAATGCAAGGTTCATTACACTGTACTGCAGGTCGTAGAAATTATGTTTTAATTTTAATGGGAAAGCGCCGCCGAGGCTTATGGTATATAGTGGAAGGTTATTATCTACTGCAATGTAATCCTTGCCAAAAGATACGCCGGCTCTGTATTTCACAAAATTAAAATAACCTGTAGTACCTGTTGTTGCTGGGAAATATTGGACGCCCGCCTTGGCAACCCAGCTGTTTTTTACCAAATCCTTTTGTCCGAAAAAACGATATTGATCCCATTGGGTAGTTTCAAAATCTATCCCAAATAAAACATGTTCTTTTTCAAGAGAAAATCCTACGCCGAAAGTGGCAGGCAATTGTACCTTACCTTTCTGATCATTGTTTTCATAGACACTGTCAATACGCGAAGAAGCTCCATTGGCATCCTCTGCGTAAGTTTCTCTCAGGTCGTCCCTGGTTGCGCTGTATTGATTTTTCAAATTTCCATAAGCACCAAGCCTGAATATTCCTCCCTTGATTTTTACGGCATATTGCACACCTGCATTTAAGAATAGTCCTCCATAAAGAGTTTGGGTTTCATAGTTGGCTTTATAATAACTCACGGTATCGTTATTAAATATCAAACGGGTGTTGTAGCTTTTTTCTCCAAAAAGATATCCGGTGTTGAAACCTATACTGAAGTTTTTTATTTTTAATGCAGTGCCTACGAATGCTTCGTTTACACCGCCACTGCCTTCATACAATGTTACAATGCTGTCAATAGAATTTGCAGAAGCGTTTTGTATTTTATAATTAATTTTTGATATGGGCTTCAATCCAAAATTGACTGCCCACGTGGTACCATTCTTAAAAGCTTTTTTATTACCACTCAATAAAGGGAAGCCTACCTGCAGGTAAGAAATAATACCATTGTTGGATTTATAATTGCCAATTGGATTTTTACTTTTCAGGTTTCTTCCATCATATTCAAGGCCTATATCCAAAGTAGTATAAATCAGGTTCCCAATAGACGCTGGGTTTACCGTGTTGACGGTAGTAGCATCAGAAACACCCGCAGAGATACCGCCCATCGCGCGATTAGCAATGTTTTCGGAAGGAACCAGATTACCCGTTCCGTATCTTGAATAAGGTGAATTTTCCTGGGCGAAGCAAAACAGCGGCAAAGCAGCAAGCAATAAGCAGGTGAGTTTATATTTTGGAATCATAATTGTATTTGCTGATTGCATATAAGCCTTTAAGGATCAAATAGGGGTCGGCAAATATCTTGTTTTTAAGATGCCGCACAAAATTGACGGTATCTCCGCCGGTTAAAAGCACGTTAAATTTCTCAAACTTTTCTTTGTATTCATTGATGATTCCATCAATTTCCGCTGCCATTCCCAACAACACTCCGCTTAAAATATTGGTGTTGGTGTCATAGCCGATCAAAGGAAAATTCCAGTCTGCTTTTACCAATGGAAGCCTGGCGGTAAATGCATTCAATGATTTAAATCTCATTTCCATTCCGGGCGAAATACTCCCTCCATTAAAGCTATTGTATTTATTAATGAAGTTGTAAGTGATGCACGAGCCCAAAGAAATAACCAGGTTATTTTGTCCCTTATAATTATAAACTGCGAATGCAGCCAGGGCCAATCTATCGGCTCCAATGGTTTCAGGCTTTGCCACAGGTGTGGTAAAAGGCAATTTGGTAGACGCATTTAATTTGGTAAAAAAAGATCTGCCCGCCAATACTTTCTCTATTTCCTCATCATGATCAATAACCGATGATAGAATGGTGCATTCCGGCTTGTATTGATTCAATAAGTTTTCAATGGTTTTCGTGCTATTGTCTTTCATGTGAATCACCTCGGTTAGCTGGTCAATTACGAATACGCCGCATTTAAGACGGGTGTTTCCGAAGTCAAAACAAAGTGTCGTAGAACTCAAAATGTGGTAATGTTTTTTGTGTGGAAAAGTAAAGGTTCTTTATCAAATGCTTGAAATAATTTTTGATATCTAGCATAATTAAGAATTATTTCAAGTTCTCTTCGCCACCACTTATGGAACCTCTCTGATGTTTTTAAAATGGCCGTTCCATTTTATTTTCTCTTTTAATGATTCCATTTCCCTTATTACAGGAATCACTTTAGCAAGGTGCCTTTTTAAATATTCCTGCCGGTGCAATTCATTCATCAAAGAAAGTAATTCGTATTCCTCTTGTATGGTAAGTCCCACCTGGTGGGCTAAATCGTAGCTCCACAAATCTTCTTCACTTTTAGAAATAGGATTCCGTGATTTAAGTAAATTATGAAGTGCTTTATACATTTCAATTACCTTATTCATTAAAATTCTTTTCCCGTGTTCATGATTGTGCGGATAATTTACAATGGCGCCACTATATAACTTCCCGGGAATTTGATGAATAGGTTCCAATATCCGGAATATTTTTTTGCCTTTTGTTTTAATATCCATTTCGCCATTTTCATAAACTTTAGATATCTCTGTGATGTCAAGGAGCGTACCTAATTCACTCAATTTATTATTGATAACAGCCGGCATACCAAAAGATTTTTTTTGTTCAAAACATTCGGTAATCAGTTGTTTGTATTTCGGTTCAAAAATATGAAGGTTTAAATCTTCATGCGGATACACCACGATGGGTAATGGAAATATGGGAATGAAGTTGGTCATTGCAATATATTTTCAACGAGGCAAATTTACAAAGGTTAAGTAAAGGGAAAAAAACGGGAATAGAGTAGGTTTTTAGTCAAACGTTTTTCCAATACTTTTTAATCTTTACATTTGAATTATACAAACAAAAACCGCGCATGACAATTAGTGGATTTAGTATGGTGAGAAATGCCACTAAATTATATTATCCCATAAGAGCTTCCATCGAATCTATTTTACCCATTGTAGATGAATTTATAATTGCTTTAGGCAAAGGCGATGCAGACGACCATACATTGGAAGAAATTCAAAAAATACAATCGGATAAAATAAAAATAATCCATACGGAATGGGATATTGAAAAATATTCCGGAGGCAGTGAGTACGCTCATCAGACGGATATAGCTAAACAACATTGCAAAGGCGATTGGTTATTTTATTTGCAAAGCGATGAGGTAATACACGAGAAATATTTACCCCAAATAAAAAAGAGATGTACTGAACTTTTGAGCCATAAAGAAGTGGAAGGATTGTTGTTTCATTACAAACATTTTTGGGGTGACTATTCTCATTATATTTTGTCTCATGCCTGGTATCCGAAAGAGATAAGAATCATTCGAAATAATCCGGAGATTCATTCCTGGCGTGATGCTCAATCATTCAGGCGCATTCCAGATTTTGATGGTGCCAGTTATTTTCAAAAAGAAAATACCTTCAAGCTTAAAGTGGCGGAGGTGGACGCTTTTGTATATCATTATGGATGGGTGAGGCCTCCGGAACTCATGCAAAAGAAGCGCGTATCATTTGAAACACATAAGCAGGGAAAGGAAAAAGCAGCCACTCTATTTAAAGATGACCCTGATACTTTTAATTATGGGAACCTTAATAAATTATGCGTTTTTCAGGATACTCATCCGGCAGTGATGGAAGATTTTATAAAAAAATTCAATTGGGAAAATCAACTTTATCCTCAAAACCCACAGATAAAAAAACATAAACACGATAAATTAAAATACAGGTTGTTGAGTTTCATAGAACAGAACCTTTTAGGAGGAAAACAAATTGCCGGATTTAAAAATTATAAGTTGATAAAGCCGAAATAATCTTTATTTTGTTACCATTAAAAATTTAAGTGTTGATTTAAGCCTGTTTCAGCCCATTTCGATTTGGTTTCTATGGCATGGGTCATCATTCGCACATATAAATCATCATCTGTTTTATTCCCTTCTTTATGCTGAAGGTGGTAGCCAATTCCTCCAAATTTTATAGACCTTTTTTTAATACCATTATTGAAAAGACGAATAGCAATATCACTATCCTCTCTTCCCCAACCCTGGTATCTTTCATCATAACCATTGACTGCAAAAAGATCGGTTTTCCAAAAAGCCATATTGCATCCTCTTACAATGTGCGCCTTATTATCCTGGGTCTGGTATCTATTGGCTAAGAAGGACATCAAAGCAGGAATTCTTATTCTATTCAGATTGTTTTTTCCCTTTAATTTATTAAGGTCAAAAGGCGTTATAGTTTCTTTCGCTAACAGCAAATCTGTACTTTGTTTATTTACCAAAAAACGGCTGCCATTAATAAAATATCCAGGTTTTGCCAATGACAAATGATCTTCCAGAAACCTGGGATGCAATACCATATCATGATCAATAAATATAAGGTACTCATGGGCTGCATTAGCGATAGCAATATTATTGATGCGCGTTTTTCTTTTTTTTATATCCTCCTGCCAAAAATGCTTAATAGCAATCGGGAATGTAGCCTGAACATTTTTTATAAAATCGGCAGTATCCTCAGAACTACCGTCATCCGCAACTAACACTTCACGCGGAAGAATGGATTGCCATGCAACGCTTTGCAAAACCTTTTCCAAAGCCCTGGGCCAGTTATAAGTGGTTATTACGAGAGAGCAGTTGATAGTAGGCGATTTCATTTTAATAGGATCAGATTTTGTTGCCGAATGGTTAATTGAATTTTCTTTGATGGTCAATCTAAATTAATTTTGAAAAAGACGCACAACCAAAATTCACCAACTTCTAAATTTCGGAAAGAAATTCACAGTGTTACTTTTTGTTTATTGGAACTGCATAAATATTTATTGTCTTTTTCCAATTTGTAATATCATGACTATTCTCAAGTTTAATGATTCTGGCATTAATGTCAAAGTCTTCAAAATAGAATATTTCGTATCCATGCTGCGCAATAACATTATATAACTCAACTTTTTCTTCGGGAGTATTTTCGCCAAAACTCTCAGCAATTATTGTAGGCTTGTATTTATCAATTAAATCAGATATTGATTTAATAATTTCTTTGTCATATCCTTCTGTATCTATTTTGATGAAGGAAAAATCTTTAAGCCTTTCATTATATTTTTCTTCAAGAAATGCAAACAGGTTAATTCCTTTTATTTTATCAGGAAAAATAAATTTCCCATGCACGCTATTTTTGGTGGGTGAAATGGCTCCGTTAGAAAACGATGCCTCAGATGAAACATAATAAAACTCTTCGTCTTTTACAGTTATGGCATAAAGCAAAGGAATAATGTTTTGCTTTTCTTTATTCAGCGAAGCATTTACTTCCAATATCTTAAATACATACGGGTTAGGATCAAATCCAAATGTAATACCGGAACTACCCGCCGCCAGAGCCATTGGAACGGTGGTATCTCCAATGTTAGCGCCAATATCTATTATTAAATCTCCCTTTTTAATAAATTTCTTAAAAAAATCTACCATTTCCTGGGTTACCATTTTAGGGTTCACTAGCGGATTATCCCAATTTGCAAATTCTATTTTCCCTTCATTCTTTAAATCAAATGAATTTATTTTGGCGGGATATTCACTGGTAAATCTTCTGGCCTTTTTTCTTCGAAAAGACTCTCTGAAATAGTTTAGTAGGTTCATCTTATTTTATGAGTTCTGTTTGAATGTACAAATCGTCTAAATTTAATGTTTGTAAATCTTCATTTTTCTTAACGATTCTACGAATACCAAAGTAAAGTTTTTGATTTAATGATGAATGGATATTTCATCAATTTTAAACCAGAAAAAGTAGGATCCTTTGTTTAAAAAATGTAAGATAACATAAAACGAAATTATTTTAGCACATCCCAAATAGGTTGCTAAAAAATATTAATAAAAAAAGAACATGAACCGAATCATTTTTCTGTAAAGACAAAATGGTTTATTAATTATCATAGATTGTAAATAGCAATGTTTCTAAATTCTAAATTGAACTGATGATATTATTGGAAGATCAAAATAAGGCATTTGAACAAGGTGATTATAAAACCCTCTCCCGTTCCATTTCTTTAATAGAAAATGAATCTCCGGGTTATGAAGATTTGCTAATGCAATTAAAACCATCTTCTGCAAAAATAATCGGCATCACCGGCGCACCCGGTGCAGGAAAAAGTTCTTTAACCGATTCATTGATCGGTGAAATGATCCGGGACAAAAAAAAAGTGGGTGTGCTTTGTGTAGACCCATCTTCGCCGTTCAATAAAGGCGCTTTACTTGGAGACAGAATCAGGATGAGCGAGTGGTACAATCACCCGGATGTATTTATCCGTTCACTGGCAAGCCGGGGTTCTTTGGGCGGATTGCATCCAAAAATTATTGAGATTGCCGACCTCATGAAGAGCAGTGGTTTTGATTACATAATTATTGAAACAGTAGGTGTGGGGCAAAGTGAAGTGGACATTGCGGGCCTGGCGGATATTACCGTGGTAATGCTGGTTCCCGAAGGAGGCGACGTCATTCAAACCATGAAAGCGGGGCTTATGGAAGTGGCTGATATTTTTGTGATTAATAAATACGACAGGCCGGGAGCGGATACCTTTTATAATAATTTGAAAAAAATGTTGCATCCCGGTTTCAATGCGCCTGCGCAAAACATACCGGTTTTAAAAACAGTTGCCTCTGCAAAAAAAGGTATCCCTGAATTGTATGTAATGATTAAAAAATGGGAATTTGATTTAGGGACAGAAAAAAAATTGGATCTGCTTACTCATAAAATCTGGATGATAATCCAACATCAAAAAATGAAAAAGATTGACAAGGAAAAAATGAAGAAAGAAATAGCTGAGGAGTTAAAGAAAGGTAGCTTCAACATGTATCTTTTTGCAAAAAAATACAATTGAGAAAATAGCAAAGCAGCCGCATTATTCTTTTTCGTGATTGCCTTTCCACCACTTATAACCTACGATACCAATAGCTGCATAGGGAACCAGCATCAGGTAAATAATACCGCTGTTAAATCCTTCAGCAGCCTTGTTGCCCATCTGTTGTACTGTTTTAGTGCAAATAGAACATTGTGCTTCCGCGGAGAAATTGAGCATTACCAGGCAAACAACAACCAATACTGTAAGTAGTAAATTTTTCATAATCTTAAAATGCAAAGATAATGTGCTAATGCGATAATTAGCCAATTAGCTAATCGTCAATGTATTTCAACATCACACACCGTAAATCAGACATCGTATATTCTTTACCGTCTACGCCTCCACCTGATGCATCTTCTGTGTCTTCTTTCTTTCATCTTCATTCAGAATTACCTTACGCATGCGGATGATTTTGGGAGTTATTTCTATGCACTCATCCTGCTGAATATACTCCATACATTCTTCAAGGCTCATTTGTATTTTGGGTGCTATGCGCGATTGGTCATCAGCGCCACTGGCGCGATGGTTCGTTAATTTTTTAGGCTCTGTTGCGTTTACGATTAAGTCTCCTGGTTTTATGTGTTCAGCAATTATTTGTCCTACATACACTTCCTCTCCCGGATCCACAAAAAATCTTCCCCTGTCCTGTAGCTTGTCAATGGAATATCCTGTGGTTCTTTCCTGGTTTTTTGAAATCAAAACACCATTACTCCTTCCGGGAATATATCCTTTCCAGGGTCTGAATTCGAGGAAGCGATGCGCCATTACCGCTTCGCCGGCGGTGTTAGTGAGCATATTAGAACGCAATCCTATCAATCCTCTCGAAGGGATTTCAAATTCCAAATGCTGCATTTCGCCCTTGCTTTCCATGATTAACATTTCGCCCTTACGTTGGGTTACCAGGTCTATTACGCGGCCACTATATTCAGACGGCACATCCACAACAAGGTTTTCGAAAGGCTCACATTTTTTACCGTCTATTAATTTTGTGATTACCTGTGGCTGGCCTATAGTTATTTCGTATCCTTCGCGGCGCATGGTTTCTATAAGAATACTCAGATGCAAAAT
>DATCWN010000011.1:0-4514 GCA_036566285.1 Hanamia sp. | reverse complement strand
CATGAGCATTTGACAGAGTGGGTAAAGAAAGGCGGGGTAATCATTTATTGCGGAAGGGATGATGATCCTTATCAAAGCGTAATGGAATGGTGGAATACCAAAGGCAATAATTATAAAGCCCCTTCGGAGCACTTATTTCATCTTTTGAATATAAAGCCTTCGTTAACGCAGGATCAACATTTCAAAGTAGGTAAAGGCGCTGTTTATGTAGTGCGTCAAAACCCAAAAGAATTCGTAATGGAAGCCAATGGCGGTACAGGGTTTGTTGACCTGGTGAAGCAGGCCTACGAAAATGATGCAAAAGCCGGTAAGCTCATGTATAAGAATTCCTTTTATTTGCAGAGAGGCCCTTATGATATTGTTTCTGTAATGGATGAAAGTATCAATAGTGATTCTTATGTCATAAATGGTCCGGTCATTGATCTCTTCGATCCTCAATTGCCGGTACTTTCAAAGAAAACAGTGGATCCTGGGCACCAGGCGCTATTATATAATTTGGGCAGGGTGAAAAATAAAAAACAACCCCAGGTACTAGCCTCCGCTTCCAGGATATATGAAGAGGTAGTAAAGCCTAATGAATATTCATTTTTATCAAAAAGTCCTTTGAACACTACCAATAGTATTCGCATATTACTACCGAACGCTCCTAAAGGAACGTTGCTAACAGATAGTAAAGGAGAGAAGCTAACGGATGTAAAGTCTTCATGGGACGCTACTTCCAAAACCTATTATTTAAGTTTTGAAAACAATCCTGAAGGTACAAGAGTGAAAATCAGTTGGTAAGTTTCTTTGGCCTGGGATAGTGCCTTACGGGCTTGGAAAGTATTGCCTTTGTGCTTTTAAAGGAGATTGATTTAATTATTGAATTTGAATTAGTGAAGAATGCCTATGTAACCAGAAATCCTGATTAATCATAAATTAGCAGTTGCCATTCAGTTGCCGGAAACAATACCATGTTACCGGCAAGGTAGCTGTTTATAAAACCCATAAAGAGTGATGAAAAAATACATGTGTCTTTATATCCTTTTACATCTAAGTGTAATTACACTCAATGCAAAGGATCCCGTAGATTATGTGAATACGCTACAAGGAACTAATTCAAACTTCAATCTTACAAGAGGTAATACTTATCCAACCACAGCCTTGCCATTCGGTATGCACACCTGGACACCACAAACCGGTAAAAATGGCGATGGCTGGAAGTACCAGTATGCTAAAAGGACCATCCGTGGCTTTCAGCAGGCGCATCAGTGCAGTTCGTGGACAACTGATTATTGTGTTTTTTCTTTTATGCCTATGGTGGGCAAACTTGTTGTGAATGAAGATGACCGGGCAACAGGCTTTAGCCACGATAATGAAATCGCAAAACCCAATTATTACAAAGTAAAACTAGACAATGGGATTGTAACCGAGATATCGCCCACTGAACGCGGAGCCCATCTTAGATTTAGTTTTCCCAAAGGAGGTTCAAGCTTCCTGGTACTTGATGGCTATACAGGCTTAAGTCAGATCAAAATCTGGCCTAAAGAAAGAAAAATTACGGGCTATGTGAGCAACAATAAAAACAACAGAAGAAATTTAATAAAAAGTTATTTTGAGATTCAATTTGATAAGCCGTTTAAAAGCTATGGTACTTGGGAGAACCGAAAGAATACTATTCAGGAAAATTTACTGGAAGGCGAAGGGTCAGGCATCGGTGCTTTTTTACAATTTAAAGAAGGTGAAAAGGTTCAGGCAAAGGTCGCTTCTTCTTACATAAGCCCGGAGCAGGCAGGCGTAACGTTAAATGCAGAATTAGGCCATTTTAATAGCCTTGATAATACAAAGGCTGCAGCGGCCAAAATATGGAATAAGCATCTTGGAAGAATATTAGTTGAAGGCGGAACTGAAGAGGAAAAAGCTACTTTTTATTCCTGCTTTTTTAGAGCCAGTCTTTTTTCCCGCCAGTTTTATGAATATGATAAAGAGGGTAATCCCTACTATTTCAGTCCTTATGATGGTAAAGTGCATAAAGGGTATATGTTTACAGATACTGGCTTTTGGGATACATTTAGGGGACAATTTCCTCTGAACGCAATCATGCACCCAACAATGCATGGACGCTATATGCAGGCTTTACTGGACGCACAACAGCAATGTGGTTGGTTGCCTTCCTGGTCTTTTCCGGGAGAAGGTGGAAGTATGATAGGAAACCACGCCATTTCCCTGTTAGCTGATGCGTGGGTAAAAGGCATCAAAACTTTTGATCCGGAAAAAGCCCTGGAAGCTTACTTACATGAAGCTACCAATAAAGGCCCATGGGGACCTTCCAATGGCCGCGATGGCTGGAAAGAGTATTACCAGTTTGGCTTTGTGCCTTACCCCAAATACCGGGAAGCTACTGCTAAAACCCTCGAATATGCTTATGATGATTTTTGTGGTTATCAACTGGCCAGTTTAACCGGTAATGATTTTTACAAAAATATTTTCGAACGGCAAATGTACAATTACAAAAACGTGTATGATGCTACCACAGGATTTATGCGGGGTAGAAAAGAAAATGGAGAATGGACTCCCAATTTTGACCCTGTAGAATGGGGTGGTCCTTTTACAGAAGGAAACGCATGGCATTGGGAGTGGTCTGTTTTCCATGATATCCAGGGACTTATTAATTTAATGGGTGGCGATAAAAACTTTAACGCTAAGCTTGATTCTGTCTTTTCTGTACCCAACACAGTGAAAGTAGGAACCTACGGAAATATGATTCATGAGATGACTGAAATGGTAATGGCCAATATGGGACAATATGCTCATGGTAATCAGCCCATTCAACACATGATTTACTTGTATAATTATGGCAGTCAGCCGTGGAAGGCGCAGCAGCATGTAAGAAATGTAATGAGTAAATTGTACAACTCAACAGAAGATGGTTATCCGGGAGATGAAGACCAGGGGCAAACATCCTCCTGGTATGTATTAAGTGCTTTGGGATTTTATAGCGTTTGTCCTGGAACAGACCAGTATGTCATTGGCAGTCCGGTATTCAATAAAGTAACTATTACATTGGAAGATGGAAAAAAGTTTATAATTGAAGCGAAAAACAACAGTAAGGACAACGTTTATATTCAATCGGCAACGCTCAACGGAAAAAGTTATAGTCACAACTGGTTACGCCATAGTGATATTGTGAATGGAGGTGTCTTAAAATTTGATATGGGAAATAAACCGTCGTTAGACAGGGGGTTGCAAAAAGAAGACAAGCCTTTTTCTCTTACAAAAAATTAACTTGTGGTAGTATATAAAAAGGATTAGGATGTGCGATATCTGACCGGTAGCATTAATTTAAAATTACAGTTATTTACTTATTCAATCTCTTTCAATGAAAAAAATTTGTCTGGCTATTATTGCTTTTAATATAGTATGTAATTGTTCGGCTCAATTCATAACTAAAGTGTCAGATCCTGTGGATTATGTAAACCCCTTGATGGGCACAGATTCCAAGCCAAGCCTTTCAAACGGAAATACCTACCCTGCAGTTGCTTTACCCTGGGGAATGAACCTGTGGACACCGCAAACCGGTAGAATGGGAGATGGATGGGCTTATCAATACACTGCTGATAAAATAAACGGGTTCAAGCAAACACATCAGCCCTCGCCATGGATGAATGATTATGGCGCTTTTGCCATCATGCCCATTACGGGAAAAGTACGTTTCAAAGAAAATGAGCGGGCGAGCTGGTTTTCTCATAAAGCCGAAATTGCCAAGCCTTATTATTACAAAGTATACCTGGCAGATGCGGATGTAACCACAGAGCTTACTCCTACGGAACGGGCAGCCAGTTTCCGTTTTACTTTCCCTAAAGCGGATAGCTCTTCCGTGATTATTGATGCATTAGACAAAGGGTCTTATATCAAAATAATTCCTTCGGAAAATAAGGTAATAGGATATACTACCCGCAATAGTGGGGGAGTGCCTAAAAATTTCAAAAATTATTTTGTGATTATTTTTGATAAGCCTTTTTCTTACACTTATACTTTTTTAGACAGTGTTATTACAAAAAATATTGAGCAACAAAGCAATCATGCAGGAGCTATTATTGGTTTTACAAATACACACAAAGGGGAGGTTATTAATGCAAGAGTAGCTTCTTCCTATATTAGTTTTACACAGGCAGAAATTAATTTAAAAGAAATAGGTAACCAAAGTTTTGAGACAGTAAAAAATAATGCAAAAGCAGAATGGAACAAGGTTTTAGGGAAGGTAAAAGTTTCCGGCGGAACAACTGACCAAATGCGAACTTTCTATTCCTGTTTGTACAGAATGGTTTTTTTTCCTTTAAAGTTTTATGAAAAAAATGCCCAAGGAAAGATAGTGCATTACAGTCCTTATACGGGTGAAATAAAGGATGGATATATGTTTGGAGGCACCGGTTTTTGGGACACCTTCCGCGCACTTTATCCTTTTCTGAATTTAGTGTACCCTTCCATCGCCAAAGAAATGCAGGAAGGTTTGATAAATGATTTTAAAGAAGGAG
>DATCWN010000321.1:0-14522 GCA_036566285.1 Hanamia sp. | reverse complement strand
AAGCATACAAACTATAAAAAAACAGGCAACTTTTTTCATTTTCATTTGGTCAAAAATAGTTGATATAACCAAAATGTATTTTGGAAGAATTTCGGATATCAAATTTCACATCATTTCTTTTGCCAATGGCATAACTAAGATTGAGTAAACCAAATTTGGTTTCAAATTCAAGGCCCAAACCACCGCTGATAAACGAATTGGAAAACGCTGTGGCATTGAATTTTGCTTTGGTAACACCTACATCAGAAAACCCAAAGAAATAAGAATTGATTCCCACCAAATATCTGTATTCCGCAGTAAACACAGCGTATTGATTTGCATAAATACTTTCTTCATCAAAGCCCCGAAGCAATTTATAACCTCCTATTCTGAATAATTCATTTTGAAAAGTTTGTGGGCTTTGCAACAATCCCAGGTTTGCCGCCGTTTTTAGCACATTATTTTTCCCAAAGGGAAAGTAATGCGCAGCCGAAGCAGTTATCCTGACACGGTATGTTTTTAATTTCACCGTATCATAAAGAGAATTAAAATCAAAAGCCGGATTTGAAGGGTCTTTGAGGGCGATGATGTCATTATTTTTTGCAATTTTTTTTATTCCGGCAGATGCGGTTATATCCAATTCGTTTCCTTTTCGAGGATTGAACCGATAATCGGTATTTACATAATGATAGCCGATACCAATATTCCCGGAGCTAACATCAATATTCGGCGGCAACCTTTTTGAAAAAATAATCTGGTTGGTATCTACGCCGCCAGAAAGCAAAAAACTTCTCTCATTCTGATAAAATATTTTTAAAGCCTGGCTTGAAGAAATGATGTATTGAAGTCCGAAAATGGAATTGAGTTGCAAATAAGCGGAATCCCTTTTTAAGAGATCAAAAGAAAAGTCAATTCCAAAATTGGAGTTCAAAATATAAGGATGAGTATATCCCAAATTTAGCCGGGGCGATTGCGGCTGAAGCTGTTGCCAATTCAATAAAATATTTTCACCGGCGCCCAAAGCATTTTTCAGATCAAGGTGAACATCAGCGGTGATCTGGGTTTTACCCGTTATAGTATTTCCCGGTAAAAAACCAACCAATACATTTATTTGACTACTTGGCTTTGGGAGTAAATATAAATTTAATACAGAGCCGGAACCCAACATAGTAATATCAGAAGGATTTTGTTCCTGTAAAAAGGGAAGTTCCTGCATCAGCTTGCTTACCTGTTTTAATTTTTGATTATTGTAAATGCTCCCATTATAAATATCGAGGTAGTGTTGCAAAAACAAATTTTTTATTTTTACTTTCCCATAAACTCTAATACTATCTATATGGTATAGAGTTCCTTTCTTCACTCTCAGATCGCCCTTAATTTTGTTATCCAAAATCTGGATGCTATCCAATGAAACCTCGGCGAAAGGATAACCGCTATTCTCATAATATTTTACAATTTCATTCTGCACAAACTGTAGTTGCACAAAATTAATTTCCTTATTATTGAATTGCTTTTCATTCCAGCCGATATTATTTAAAACGTTTTTATCTATGCTATCGGTATTTATAGAAGCCCATTTATATTTTTCTCCTAAAAAAAGTAGTACTCTCGCGGAAGTGGAATCATATCTTACCGAGTCAACAGATGCGCCCGGAAACCCTCTGTTTAAAAGCATTGCAGGCAAAGCGTTTAGATAAACAGAAGCTTCTTCTTTGCTTGCTAAGCTGTTTTTTATACCGATTTGCTGTACACTATACGAAGTATCTTTGCCGGATAAGATATAATGGACTTCATATTTTTTTTGGCAAAAAGTATTATTTAAGAAAATAAAAATCATTAAAATAAGGAGCTTCAAAATTTTGCTCACATATTTTAAGTTAAATGGTTTCATGTTAATGCTTCAAATCTAAAATGAAATTTCCGAAACAATTGCTTTAATGATTCAATAGAAACATAAATTTAAACCCATTGGCAGGCATCTACATTCATATTCCTTTTTGCAAACAGGCGTGTTATTATTGCAATTTCCACTTTTCAACATCCCTTGTTTTAAAAGATGAAATGATAAGTTCTTTGATTAAGGAAATTGAAATAAGAAGTGAAAGCAGTGAAAGTGCAAATAAAAGCGACATTGCCATTATTTCCAAAGAAGAAAAAATAGAAACTATTTATTTTGGAGGAGGCACTCCCAGCCTACTTACACAATTGGAAATTCAGCGATTGCTGTCGGCGATTATTGAAAAATATGATGTAGAAAACGATGCTGAAATTACGCTCGAAGCCAACCCGGACGACATCACTTTTGAAAAATTAAACGAATGGAAAGTAGCAGGCATCAACCGTTTGAGCATCGGCATACAATCTTTTAAAGAAAGGGATTTGGTTTGGATGAACCGGGCGCATAATGCTGCACAGGCATTGGCTTGTATCCAATTGGCGCGCCAGACAGGCTTCGACAATTTTTCTATTGATCTTATTTTTGGCATTCCGGGATTGAGCGATGAAGAATGGAAAGAAAATGTTCAAAAAGTAATTGACTTACAAGTGCCGCATATAGCTTGCTATGCATTAACCGTTGAGCCAAAAACCGCATTGCAAAAAATGATTGTATTAAAAAAGAAAGAGAATGTAGATAGTGATGCGCAGGCTGTGCAATATTCAATTCTGATGAAAATGATGCGTGATGCGGGTTATGAGCATTATGAAATTTCCAACTTTGCCAAACCCGGTTTTAGAAGCCGGCATAACAGTAGTTATTGGCAAGGGGAAAAATATATTGGCATTGGCCCATCGGCGCATTCATACGATGGGAAAATAAGGGCATGGAATAAAGCGAATAATATTTATTATATCAAATCTCTCGACCAGAATATAATTCCTTTCGAAAAAGAAGTTCTTACAGAAGCGCAAAAGCTGAATGAATATATTATGACTTCCTTACGAACCATTGAAGGAATGGATTTAAAATATATTGAAGAAAATTTTGCAGAAAAAGAGCGAACCAGGATAGAAAAAATTTTGCAAAATGAACTGAAAAAAGAACAGTTTACCAGGGAAGAAGAAAGAATTATTTTGACGGACGAGGGAAAATTATTTGGCGATGCTATTTCTGTAAAGTTGTTTTCTTAAACGAATATTTATTTTTTTTTGGGGATCCCAGTTTTCAAAGCATTAAAGCAAACAATACCTGAAGAATAAAAATTAAATGGAAAAAATTCGTTTAAGAAGGTTTTTCTTTTTGGGAGTGTAGGTGTTGTCAGTAAATTCATCGCCATCTTTTTTAGCAACAAACTGCGTAATGCCATACTGCAATGCAGTGCCCAGCGCTTTCTTTACTAAGCCAGCAGATTTTCCTATTACTAATTTTCGGGAAAAATATCCTGCGCCTAAACCCAGCGCTACTTTAAAAAGGTTGTGTTTAAGAGAAGTGGATTCCTGGACTTCATGAAGTGTGTGCTTTAAAATATTGGTAGGTTTCAAACTTTCAAGAATAATGTGAAAGTGATCACGCATTTCTTCTTCCTGCAGTCTTCTTTTTCTTTCAAGCCTTTTTATGGCAGTATCCAAATCCGAAGTGTTTGCAATCATTTCTAATTTTTCTTTTGCAGTTTCTTCGTTATCCATCTGTATTTATTTTAAATTTTTCATCAATCCATCAAATCCTTAATGAGCCTGTTGCTGATGGGGGTTTTCATTGCCTTATCTTTTCTATTAAACAAAATAAGCCCGATAATAATATAAACTATTGCCATTATAAAAAAGCCATAATAAGCTTCACCAAGCCAATCTCCTAAAACTAAGGCGATTCCTACCGTGATACATATCAGCACCAGAAATAGAAGTACCATTAGAATTACTGAAGTAATTAATGAAGATAAAAAACCAGAAACCTTATTAATGCTTTTTAATTTAAACAAGTCGAGCCTGGTATCTCCATAATCTTTTAACTTATAAAATAGCTCCTCTACATTGGTAGGTTTAGTTTCCATGTTTATATATTATTACCGGGCTGTTGTATTGTAAATGATTTTTAAATTAAGCGGATTAACTAATCGGGTTGGGGTTTCGCACATCATTTCTCATGGCATTGGCTTTATCTTTTGCCTGGTTTACCATGTCTTTACCCATATCGCTTCCTTCATTTACAATACTGCTCAATTTTTGTTTAGCGGCATCATATTTTTCGGAAATGGTATCAGAAAATTCGCTGTATTTATTTTTTACATTGTCTGCCAAATCAGATCCCTTCTCGGCAATCTTTCTTCTTGTTTCGGTGCCTTTATCGGGTGCGAATAAGATACCTAAAATTGCGCCGGCGGCAGCTCCTGCCAGTACGCTTGCTAAAACTTTACCTGAGCCCATAATTGTAAGATTTAAAATTTAAAAAATGTTTTTCTTTCTTTACTAATGATAAAATACATTGCCAATAAAACCCAATCTTTTATTCATTTCACAAAAGCCTTTGCCACAAAGGGTTAGCATTAAAATTCTCTTTTTTTATTTGAAGATAGATACTAAAAATATGAGTAAAAAAATTCCCATAATGAGGAAGCTTTTTATGAAGTGTTTTATTAATTAAATGCAAATTTAAAAAAATATTTTTTGGGCAAACTGTAAACGTAATTTTTTTATTTGGCATAGTATTTTGAAACAAGTTAACATAAAGTAAAAGCGTGTTAAAAAATAAGGTGAAAAATAAAGAGAATCGCAATCCGGTGAAAAAAAATAAAAATGAAAATCCAATAAAAAAATCAAAAGGGAGTAAACTAACTCTTTTTTTTAACCGGTTTTCTGCCTCCGTTACCAGGATTACAGGCGGCGTGTATGCATTTATAATTGCTATTGTCATAGTACTCGTTTGGGCAATAACTGGTCCTTTATTTAATTTTTCCGATACCTGGCAGTTAGTAATAAACACAGGAACAACGATTGTTACTTTCTTAATGGTTTTTGTAATTCAGCATTCGCAAAATAAAGATACTATTGCCTTACAACTTAAACTGGATGAATTGATAGCGGCAAGCCGTGCAAGTAATAAATTGATAGACGTTGAAGATTTAACGGATGAAGAGCTTGAAAAAATAAAAAAGTTTTATGCTGATTTATCGAATGTTGCTAAAAAAGAAAAGGAAAACAAAAGGCATTCTCTGGAAGAAGGGGAAGCTAAAATTGAAATTAATATTGACAAAATGGAAAATAAAATTTCAAAATAAAAATCAATTTATGAAAAAAATAAGTTTAAGCTCTTTGCTTGTCCTACTCATTTTTATGAGTGTAATCTTTACCAGTTGCGAGGCTATTGCGGGTATATTTAAAGCCGGTATGTGGGTGGGTATATTAATTGTAGTCATTATAATCGGAATTATTTTGTGGATCATCGGCAAAGCCCGGAAATAAAATTTTTTAAAAAAATTATTATAAAACCGATGTATATTTAAGGGAATCCCGAACATAAATGGTAAAAAAATTTTTTGACAAAATCGCTAATCGTACCCGGATAGGTTTCCTGGCTGCCTTTTTTCTTTTGGTGGTTGCCTACATTCTCACTTTTATTTCAACGCAGAAAATAATAACCCAGGATTATTGGATGAATCACACAAATGAAATTATTCATAGCCTCGATAATATTGTAGGGTCCATTAATAAAGGAGAATCCTTATATAGGGGATATATTATCACCGGAAACGTTCAATTACTGGCACAATATGATAAAAATATAAAAAGCACTGATAGTAGTGTGGCTAGCCTGAATAGTTTAGTTGGTGACAATGATAATCAACTAAAAAATATTGTAACCCTGCGAAAATTAATAAAAGAAAAGTATAAATGGATCAAAGGGGTTATCTACACTTTTCTGGCATCGCGTAAAGTTACCCCTGGATTGGTGAAAAGCTATGAAGAGGGTATGATTAAATCAATAAATATTGAAAATCATGTGTTTAAAATGCAGCAGGAAGAGCGGGATTTATGGAGTGAGCGCTCACAGGAAGTTTCAAAGTATTCCAACCTTGTGAAAATGTTCAATGTGATTTCTATTATAATTGCCATCCTACTTACCTTATATTCTATAGTTGTTTTTAATAAAGAAAATAAAGCGAAAAAAGAGGAAGCCGAAAAGGCTAAAAGTTTTAGAAAACAATTGGAAAAAAGAGTGGAACAGCTTGCGGATTTGAATAAAGAACTTATCGAATTGAGAAGCCTTGAAAAATATGCCGTAACCGGCAGAATAGCCCGCACTATTGCTCATGAGGTTCGCAATCCGCTTACTAATATTAATCTTTCCATTGAGCAGCTTCGTTCGGAAGTGCCTGAATCAGAAACGACCAATTTGTTTTTTGAAATGGTAGTGCGTAACTCCGAACGCATCAACCACCTGGTAAGTGATTTATTAAATACCACAAGAGTGGCAGATCTTAATTTTGTAAAAACTTCTATTAATGACGTATTGGATGGCAGCATTAATTTTGCTTCAGACCGTATTGAACTGAAGCAAATAAAAGTGGTCAAAAATTATGATCCTGAAATTTGCGATGTATTTGTGGATATACAAAAAATTGAAGTTGCCTTTTTAAATATCATTGTAAATGCCATTGAAGCTATGGAAGACAATGGTGTTTTAACAGTAGGCACCCAAAGTAAGAATAACAAATGCGTAGTAAGAATAAGTGACAATGGAAAAGGGATGACCAAGGCACAAATGGGAAGATTATTTGAACCTTACTCTACCACCAAAGAAAAAGGAAACGGGCTTGGCCTTGCCAATTCACAAAATATTATTTTGGGCCACAATGGAAGCATATCCGCCGAAAGTGAGCCAGGCGTTGGAACCACTTTTACTATTTCATTCAATTTTGCCTGATCTTTTATTTATTTTTTTATTTATGGAAACCTGATTTGATAAACGCCTGATGTGTTTATAAATTTTTGATCTTTCAGTATAAGAGGTATCATCACCTATAAGCATTCCCCACGGCTTCAGTGTGTCCACCTGGTCGCAAACTATTTTGATAAAGGCCACTGCCGGAACTGATAAGAATAGCCCTGAGACTCCCGTTAAAGCTCCGCCTATCACTACTCCCAAAATAGAAATAAGTGCGTTTATGCGTAACCGTGAGGATACAATTCTCGGCATTAAAATGTTTACGTCTATGATATGGATACTATAAAAAATTATAATGATCCAAATAATATCGCTTGTATTATCAGAAGTAGTAAGCGTTACCAGCACAGTAAAAAGGGTGGCGGTAAACATGCCTATATAGGGAATGACGTTTAATACTGCTGCAAGCACACCAAAGAAAATGGCATATTTTATTCCCAATATTATAAGCCCTATTGAATTGGCAGAAGCTACAATCACCATCTCTATCACAAGCCCAACCATGTAACTGCGTATCATTATTTTAGATTTATCAATTACGTTTTGAACATCTTCTCCATATTCTTTTCTAAAAACGGCGAATAAGAATTTCCTGATGTGAATGCGGTAATACAATAAAAGAAAAGTATAAATGGGCATCAATATAAAAAGCAGGAGGGCTTCGGTAACAGAAAAAAAAGTGTTGCTGATATAGCCCGTTCCGCTTTCTTTTAGTTTTTCTGCCTGCTCATTTAAATAAATATTTTGTTCTGTAAAAGAAATATTCAATTCATTTTTTATCCACTTTTGAATGGAAAAGAAATGTTCATTTAAATGTTGTTTTATAGAAGGCACATCCTGAATAAAACTGGCGATTTGACTGCTTAGAAAATAGATAATACCAGCAACAAACCCGATGGAAAATAAAATAGCAATGCCAATTGAAAGTACTTTTGAGATTTTTTGAGATTCCAGGAAATCCACCAGGGGCAAAAGAAGTACGGCAAGTAAAATGGCAAAGGCAAACGGGATTAAAACATTTTGAGAAACGTTTATAAAAAAGCATATAAAAAAGATAACCAGGAATTGAAAACCAAGTTTTACATATAAAGGTGATTGATTATTTACGATCATTAAAGATTATTAAGCGTACATAAAAAACCTCATGCAAGTTAATGAATGAGGGTTTTATTTTCTTTTTGAGGGAAGAACCGAAAAGTCAGAGGCTTTGAATCCATTTGATTACATCATCTTTTGTTTTTCCAAGCTTTTGCTGAAGTCTTCCTAAAAATTCATCATCCTTTCCTTCTTCATATTTTAAATCATCGTCGGTAAGGTCGCCATAGGCTTGCTTCATTTTTCCTTTTGTTTCATTCCAGTTTCCCTTGAGTTTTAATTTCCAACTATCCATAAAAAATATTTTAGTGGTTAAAAAATATTAAGTAGCCCTATTAATCACTTTTAATAAAATAGCGATTACGGCTATCATCCAGCAGAATGTGTATGATGCCACTGCGATTATATACAATAGATTCCCATCTTTTTAAGATTTAAGTGAATGAAAATAAGGGGTCTTCTCATGACTGATGAAGGCTGCTGGCGATAATTTTTCTTATAAAATCAAGTAGCCCTGTTGATTACTTTTAATAAAATGGCGATTATGGCAATTACCAAAAGTATATGGATAATGCCTCCTGTGTAATATCCACCTAAAAAAGAAATCGCCCAGATGATTACCAGGATAACTGCGATTACATACAATAAGTTTCCCATTTTTTTTAGATTTAAGTGACTTAATAATTTTGAATTATTACAATACAAAACTTTGCCAAATTATATTTTTTCAAAAGTATAAGAGGATTGTTTGGAGGTAGCGTCTGAAAAATAAACTGTTCTATTTATATCCCGGAAAAGTGTACTGCAGAAATACTGTAACAAGTATGCTTACACGATTTGCTATGCTTTACGGCTATGTGTAAAAAGTAAAAAACCTTTTTTATAAAACGTATAAAATACTTTGTAAGATGTGTCTTTAAACTATATTGACAAATTATTTATGTGGAATTCCCACCCCGAAATGAGCATGGGTTTTAGACAGTCTGCTTTATAGCAAATCCTATGATTTGATGATTTCCCTTTTACGCGCAAATAAAATTTACATTCATGTTATTAGCCTTATTTTTCTTTTAACTTTATTTAAGACATAATTTGTTTTACTTTATTATTCTATGCGTAGCATTCAAAAATCTTCTGTGAGGCTGTTTGTATATATCCGGCAGGTATTTAGAGAATTTTCTGCCGACAATATTTTTAAATATAGTGCGTCGCTTGCCTATTATACGGTCTTTTCCATTGCGCCGTTATTAATTATAGTGATTACTTTATCAGGGTTATTTTTTGGAAAAGAAGCAGTGCAGGGGCAGGTTTATGAGCAATTGAACCAGCTTATTGGAAGTGTGGCTGCTATTCAGATACAGGATACCATAAAAAATATTCATCTTACGGGGAATAATTTTTTTGCCAGCATGGTAAGCGTAGTGGTATTGCTGATTGGCGCCACAAGTATTTTTGGCGAAGTGCAGGATTCGCTTAATAAAATCTGGGGGCTAAGAATTAAAACTAAAAAAGTATGGTGGAAATTACTTCTTACCCGTTTGCTTTCGTTTTCGTTAATTGTAAGCATTGGCTTTATCATGGCAGTATCGCTCATTTTAAATGCGCTCGTGTCAGCGTTTGGCACTTTCATAGGGAAGTATATTGATAATTACAGTGTTTATTTTATTGAAATTACCGAGGCGGCACTTTCTTTTCTGGTAGCTACTTTTTTATTTTCCCTGATGTTTAAAATATTGCCTGATGCAAAAATAAAATGGAAAGACGTATTGATAGGAGGGTTTGTAACGGCATTATTTTTTACAATTGGGAAACTGGCTATTGGCTTTTATTTAGGTCAAAGTAATTTAACTTCATTATACGGGGCTGCGGGTTCTGTAATTATTTTAATGGTTTGGGTTTATTATAGTTCCATAATTTTATATCTTGGAGCGGAGTTTACGAAAGTATATGCTAAATTGTATGGCGGAAGGATATTACCCAATGAATACGCAGAATGGATAAAAATTGAAGAAAAAACAGTAGCCACTCCTCAATTAAAAAACAAAGATTTAACCTAACTTTGAAACCCCAAAGTTTTACTAAAACTATGAAAAAGAAAATTCTGATTATTGATGATGATTTTGACATGTGCACCTTACTGAGTCGTTTTCTTGAAAAAAAGGGATATCAGACGGAAGTGGCTCATAATGGAGCAAAGGGCCTTGCTAAATTTAACGAGGGAAATTTTGATATTGTCCTTTGCGATTTTCGCCTTGGGGATAAAGATGGCAAGGATGTATTGGCGAAAATTAAAGAAGTTAAACCTGAGACCATCGTAATAATTATCACTGGATATTCTGATATTAAAACTGCGGTGGATGTTATTAAATTAGGTGCCTTTGATTATATCACCAAACCATTAATCCCCGATGAAGTAATTAATGTAATTGAAAAAGCATTGGCTACGCCTTCTACGGAAGCACTCACGCCTTCTGTAAATGCTGTCGTTCCTAAACATAAAAAGCCTTATGTTATTTCTTCTAACAAAGAATATTTAATAGGCCAGGATGGCGAAACAGCCAAAGTGTATAAGCAAATAGAAATAGTAGCTCAAACCAACTACAGCATTATTTTGTATGGCGAAAGCGGCACAGGAAAAGAAGTAATTGCTAAAACAATACATGAAAGCAGCAACAGAAAAAATAAGCCTTTTATAGCAATGGATTGTGGCACTCTTTCTAAAGAATTGGCTGGCAGCGAGCTTTTTGGTCATGTGAAAGGTGCTTTTACCGGGGCGATAAATGACAAAGAAGGACATTTCGAACTTGCGAATGGGGGCACCTTATTTCTTGATGAGGTTTCCAATCTTGCCAAAGACGTGCAGGCTTCTTTGTTGCGGGTAATCCAGGAAAGAAGGTTTAAAAGAGTAGGAGGCACCAAAGAAATGGATGTGGATGTAAGGATCATTGTGGCTTCCAATGAAAACCTGCAAGAGGCTTATCAAAAGGGGAAATTTCGTGAAGACCTTTATCACAGGTTCAATGAATTTTCCATAAACCTTCCGGCCTTACGTGAAAGAAAAGGAGACATTCCACTTTTTGCCCAATTTTTTCTTGATAAAACTAATGAGGAGTTGCAAAAAAATATTGAAGGGTATGAAGAAGATGTAGAAGAAATGTTTATGAAATATGCATGGCCCGGTAATTTAAGGGAATTCAGAAACGTAGTAAGGCGTGCTGTTTTGCTAACCCCTTCCGGAAAAATAAATTCAAAAGTACTGCCCTGGGAAATTACCCAGTCGTTATCGCAAAATGAGTATCAACTGAACGGGCATACTGATGTTTTAATACATTCTGAATCCCGTTTTAAAGATGCCGATCTTAAAGACGCGGCAGCTAAAGCGGAATATGATACCATAATGAATGTATTAAAAGAGGTTAATTTTAATAAAACGAGAGCAGCCGAAATCCTGAAGATTGACAGAAAAACGCTTTATAATAAAATAAAGATTTACGAATCGCTTTAATTACAAAGTATCTTTTATTTAAAATAATTTTAAGTGCCGGATTTATTCCGGCAATTTTATTTAGGTACAAAATTTGTCTCCTTGCTGAATCATAGATCAACCATTAAAACTTTTTTTATGACAACGCAAAAAACACCAATGACCACAGTTACTTCAGTCCTGGAGAAATTACGGGTGAAAAAGTATGATAATGAATTCCGGATGACTGAAGAGGGATTCACTCCGGGGAATAATAAATACTACCAGCCGGAAGACCTGAAAATAATCCGCACTTATCGCTTCGAAGGCGAATCCGATCCGTCAGATAGTTCCATCATTTATTTAATAGAAGCTAATGACGGGCTTGTGGGCTACAGTATGGATGCATACGGTGTTTACAGCGATCAGCCGGAAGGTTACGACACGTTTATCAGGAAAATTTCGGTAGAAGAAAGAGATGAGCAACAGATTTTCCAGGATTAAATGATTAATGTAAAAATGTGAAGATGTGAAGATGTGAAAATATGAAGATTTGAAAATGAGAAGAGGCTTTTATTTTACTATTCTCCCGACTTTTCAACTTTCAACCTTCAACCTTCAACCTTCAACTTCCCAACTCGCTATCTTCTACTCATAAATCCTCCGGACCGCTTCTTTATTTTTTTCCATAATTATTTTTCTTCTGAGGCTTAGCTTGGGAGTCATTTCTCCGGTATCAATACTCCATTCATACGGAATGAGTTCGAATTTTTTTACTTGTTCCACATGATTAAATTGCTGGTTATACTTTTCTATTTCTTTTTTGTAAAGATCATGTACTAAGGAGTTCGAGATCATTTTTTCGTTGGTGCTGCAATCAATATTTTTTTCTTTGCACCAGTTAGTCAAATTAGAAAAAGCAGGAACAATCAATGCGGAAACAAATTTTTCACCCGCTCCGATCACGATCAGGTTTTCTATAAATGGAGATTCTTTCATTTTATTTTCAATGGCTACCGGGGCCACATATTTTCCGCCACTGGTTTTAAACATCTCTTTTTTCCTGTCGGTGATTTTAAGAAATTTCCCTTCTACCAACATACCTATATCTCCGGTTTTGAACCATCCGTTTTCGAAAGCATCCGCAGTGAGGTCAGGGCTTTTGTAATAGCCCATCATTATATTAGGGCCTTTGCATAAAATTTCGCCATCGTTTGCTATTTTCACTTCTACATTATTAAGTAATGGCCCTACGGTGCCAAACCTTCTGCCCTCTTCTTCAAAACGGTTTACGCTTATTACCGGGGAAGTTTCGGTAAGCCCGTACCCTTCCATTACAGGGATTTTTGCCGCAGTAAAAATTCTGATGAGTCTTACCTGACATGCTGCGCCACCACTAATAATACAGACCAATTCATTTCCCAATGCCTCTCTCCATTTTTTAAAAATGATCTTGTTGGCAATAGATAATTGAAAGTTGTAGAAAAATCCCTGGTTTTTATTGATCTCAAATTTTGTGGCTAACCCGTGCGCCCAAAAAAATAATTTTCTTTTAATTCCGGTAAGTTCTTCCCCCTTCTGCATTATTTTTTCGTAAACTTTTTCGAGCAATCTTGGCACCGTGGTAAACAATTGTGGCTTTACTTCTTTCAGGTTATCGCCGATGGTTTCCATGCTTTCTGCAAAATAAATAGAAGTGCCTTTAAATAAATAAAGGAAACTTACCATCCGCTCAAAAATATGATTGAGTGGTAAAAAGCTAAGGGCTTTCATGTTTTCTCCGGGCGGAAAACAAGGTATGCTGTCCATTACATTGCTAAGAATGTTTTTGTGCGAAAGCATGACGCCTTTTGGTTTTCCGGTAGTTCCGGAAGTGTAAATGATGGTGGCCAGGTCTTCGTATTTTATTTTATCAGAAATATTTTTTACTTCCTGAAAGTGTTGCTCCTTACCAAGCGATAAAATATCTTTCCAGTATTTTACTCCTTCTGTTTTTTCAAAAGAATAAATTTCTTTTAAATCCGGAAGACTGGCTTTTATACCATTTACTTTGTCAAATAAAAGCTTATCATTTACAAAAATTATTTTTACCCGTGCATCCTTCAAAATATATTCAAGTTCTGGTTCGCCTATAGTTGGATAAACGGGAGTAAGCACGGCTCCTATTTTTTGCACGGCGAGATCGAGTAAAACCCATTCAGGACGGTTCTTGGAAATCACTGCAATTTTATCTCTTCCTTCCGCAGTGTTATCTCCGTTTCCAAAACCCATTTGTAATAATCCGGCACTCAGTTTATTTACAATTTCCGCAACTTCTGTTGTGGAATATTCTTTCCATTTGCCATCTTCTTTGCCTGCCAGCATGGTTCTGCCGGGCGCATCTTTTAAATGAAGTTCTATGCAATCAAATAAGCGGGTGGGTTGTGTCATGACAGCAATGGGTTTTGAAAATAAAATTTAATCATCAAAAATGAGAGAGTTTCCAAATTAAACAATAATAAGTAAAACAGGCTCAATTTCCCAAATTTGGCAAGTTCTTTTCAGATGATTTTTTAGTTTGAAAAATCAGAAAGACTTACCATCATCCGTAAGTTTATATAATCTTTTGGTAAAAACTTTTCAGCCGTATATCCGACGTAATAAATATCAGTCTGGAGTATGGAAGGTTTGAAGATATAACCATTCCAATCCCGATGGCTATAAAATTCAATAATGTTCTTGTGAATAAAACAGTCACTTATTGATGTTGATGTATTCTTAACGCGGTTTAATGCTTGAAATGCCTCAACCCTGTCATCACCATCGCTAAATTATTTTCCTTACAATACTCAATGGAATCTTTATCTCTTATAGAACCGCCGGGTTGTATAAATGCACTGACACCCGCGCTGTGTGCTATTTTCACGCAATCATCAAAAGGGAAAAAAGCATCACTCGCTACAACAGCATTTTGTAAATCAAATTCAAACTGATTGGCTTTTGCAATGGCGTGTTTTAAAGCGTCAATCCGTGATGTTTGTCCGCAACCTTTTCCCAAAAGCTGCTTGTTTTTTACAATGGCAATGGCATTACTTTTTAAATGTTTGCAAACAAGATTGGCAAAAA